>NZ_JADCBG010000185.1 GCF_020253645.1 Phenylobacterium sp. | reverse complement strand
CTGATGTCCGTCCAGGCGGGCCTGGATCCCAAGGCGGGTGCAGAGGAAGTCCTCACCAAGGCCGCCCGCAAGGCCCGCAAGACCATCACCGCCTTCGAGACCCCGAAGGAGCAGTTCACGATCCTGGACTCGATTCCGGAGGCCGAGCAGATGGCGGGAATCCACGACATCATCCATCGCCGCGAAGAGGGGATCGCGGTCATGTCGCAGATGATCGATCACTGGGCCCGCGGAGACGCCGACGGCGCCGGCAGGCTGATGAACGCCGAGATGAAGGACACTCCGGAAACGATCCGGCTCCTGCTGACCGAGCGCAACATCCGCTGGGCGGCCGAGCTGAAGTCCCGGATGGACCGCCCCGGCGTCGTGTTCGTCGCCGTCGGCGCAGGCCATCTGGCGGGCGAGAACAGCGTCCAGGACCTGCTTGAGAAGGAGGGCCTCAAGGTCGAGAGGATCGCCTACTGAGCGCGCCTTGCCCCTTGCTGCGGCGGCGATGGGCCTTAGACTTGAACCGGATGACCTGAGCCGGCGATCCAAGACCGGCGGGCATCCGGGGAGAGAACGTCATGTCGGACGGGAATGTGAGCGAGCGCGCCAGTGGCGCGGCAAGAGAGGTCAGGGACGGAGCCCATTTCGATGTCCTGATCGTCGGGGCCGGCATCTCCGGGATCGGCGCCGCCTGGCGCCTCCAGACCCAGGCGACGGGCAAGACCTACCGGATCGTCGAGACCCAGGCCGGCTTCGGCGGCGCCTGGCGGACACACACCTACCCCAGGGTCCGTTCTGACAGCGTCCTTCGCACCTTCGGTTACCGTTTCAAGGACTGGAGGGAGCCACCTCACGCCCAAAGCCGGCGAGAAGCCGGAGTGGCGGCACACCCAGGACTACTGGAGCGAGAAGGACCTCCTGCCCAACCTCGATCTGGATGACCCCATCTTCAGCTACCGCTGAGGCACGGGAAGCGATCCTGCGGTCCGTCACCGTGCGTCCGGTCGACTGGCCGGCGAGGCTTGCACCCTGCGGGAACATATGACACGCGTAACGCCAATATCCTGTCGAGGTGGGACCATGTCGAGGGAAGGCCGCGATCGACGCGGGCGGCTGGCGGTGGGCGCAGCGGCGGCGGCCCTCGCCCTGGGGGTGGCGACCGCCCCGGAGGCCCGGACCCAGCCGGGCCCGGCCCCGCGACCCAATATCGTTGTCATCCTGTTCGACGACGCCGCCCTGATGGATCTGGGCGCTTATGGCGGTGAGGCGCGGACTCCGAACATTGACGCCCTAGCCCGGCGGGGGGCGGTCTTCACCGGCTATCGCACCTCGCCTCTCTGTACGCCTTCCAGGGCCATGCTGCTGACCGGCATAGACAGTCACCGGGCGGGGGCCGCGACCATCTCGGAAGTCCTGCCGCCGGAACACAGGAACAGGCCCGGGTATGGCCTGAGAATCGAGCCTGATGTCCTGACCCTGGCCGAACGCCTGCGCTCCGAAGGATATCGGACCCTGATGACGGGGAAGTGGCACCTGGGCCATGGACCCGGAGAACTGCCGGACGGTCAGGGCTTTGACCGGTCTCTGGCCCTCGACGCCTCGGGCGCGGACAACTGGGCCCCGAAATCCTACATGCCCTACTACAGTGAGGCGCCCTGGTTCGAGGATGGACGGCCTGTGGAGATGCCGTCGTCCTTCTACTCCTCGGACCTCCTGGTGGACCGGCTGACCCGCTACATCGAGGAATCGCCCGCGGGCCGGGCTCCCTTCTTCGCCTACCTCGCCCTGCAGGCCGTTCACATCCCGGTCCAGGCGCCCGCCCGCTATACGGACGGCTACCGGGGCCGGTTCGATGCGGGCTGGGAGGCCCTTCGGGACGAACGGGTGGACAAGGCCAGGCGCAACGGCCTGCTCCCCCAAGGCGCCGCGGTCGCGGGCTTTTCCCCGAACGCCCGGGACTGGGAAGCCCTGTCGCCGGCGGAACGGCGGATGGCCGCCAGATCGATGGAGGTCTACGCCGGGATGATCGAGGCTGCGGATTCGGCCATAGGCCGGCTGATCCGCCGCCTGGAGGCCCGGGGCGAGCTCGCGAACACCCTCTTTGTCATCACGTCGGATAACGGCCCGGAACCCAGCGACCCTGTCCACCAGCGGGGCATGGGCCTCTGGATGCGGCTCAACGGCTACGCCTGGAGAGAGGAAGGCCTGGGCGGCCCGGGCAGTCTCAACTTCATCGGCCGCGAATGGGCGGAGGCCCTGGCCGCGCCGGGACGCCGATACAAGTTCTACGTCTCCGAGGGCGGACTGCGGGCGCCCCTCATCGTGTCCGGCCCCGGCGTGGCGCCCGGGCGCCGGATCGACGGCCTGACCTTCGTCACCGATGTGACGCCCACCCTCGTGGACCTGGCGGGCGCCAGGCCGGCCCCCGACGCGCCGGCCATGGATGGGCTCAGCCTGAGGGCCGTCCTGGCTGGCGGGGAAGGTCCGGTCCGGGGACCGGAGACCCCGCTCGGCATCGAAGTGTCCGGCAACGCCGCCCTTTACCGGGGCGACTACAAGATCATCCGCGACATGCCGCCCCTCGGAGACGGCCGCTGGCGGCTCTATGACGTGGTGCAGGACCCGGGTGAGACCCGCGACCTGTCCGCCGCCGAGCCCGGAAGGCTGAAACTCATGCTCGCCGACTACGCCGCCTATGAGGCCCAGGTCGGCGTGGCGCCGGTGCCTGAGGGCTACAATATGCAAAGGCAGCTGACGGCCAATGTCCTGGCCAGGCAGGCGCCTCTCCTGGCGGCGTTGGCCGGGGCCCTGGCCCTGGTCGTCGGCGGCGCCGGCCTCCTGGCCTGGCGCTGGCGGCGGCGGGGGCGGCGCGCCGCCTGAGTCCCGGGGCGGGCTTGCCAGCAGGGGGCGTCCGCCGGAAAAGGGGACAAGGACCGAAAGACCCGCAGGGACCCCGTCATGACCGCCTCCGATCCGCCGGCCGACGACCGCTCGGTTCCCAGGACTGTCCTGGCCTGGGGTCTCGCCGGCCTCATCCCCTTCCTGGGCCTGCCCCTCCTGGCCGTGTCCATCCCGGCGCTGTCCGGCTGGAGCGATCAGGCCCTCGGCCTCTATGCGGCGGTGATCCTGTCCTTCCTCGGCGGCGCGCGCTGGGGCCGGGTGGTGAGCGAAACGGCGCCCGACCCGCGAACCATCGCCTGCAGCATGGCGCCCAGCGTTATCGCCTGGGGGCTGATCCTGCTGCCCCCCGACCGCTCAGGCCTCCAGCTTGCAGGCCTGGCCGCCGCCCTTGTCCTGCACCTTGTCTGGGACCTGCGCTCGCCGGGGCTTCCCGCATGGTATCCGCGTCTTCGCCTGATCCTGACCGCCGGGGCTGTGACGGGACTGGCGGCGGGGGCCCTGGTCTGAGGCCAGAGAAACCATCCGGCGCACCGCGAGCCCGCTTTTCAGAGCTGGCGACTGCGGCCCTCCTCCCTACAGTGAGAGGGCGTCCTGGACCCCCACGTTCTTCACCCCGGAGTTCTCATGAACAATCCCCTGAACCCCTTGCTCGACAGGCTCAGCTGGCCGATGGACCTGACCGGGCGCGTCCTGCTCGGGCTCTACTTCGTGGTTCCCGGCCTGATGAAGATCACCGGGTTCGCCAGTACTGTGGCCTATATGGAGCTCCATAAAGTGCCGTTCGCCCTGCCCGTGCTTCTGTTGACCATTCCCCTGCAGGTCGGCGGCGGACTGGCGCTGATGGCGAACTGGAACGCCCGGACGGCCGCGTTCCTGCTCGCCGGAATGACCCTGCTGATCAACCTGTTCATGCACGACTTCTGGAACGACTATCCCGGCGGCGACCGCCAGCACGAGATGCAGAACTTCATCAAGAACCTGGGAATCTTCGCCGGGCTTCTGCTGCTGGCCGCCCGGCGGCCCGCCGCCGGGGCCCGCTAGATCGAGGGATCGATCACCACCCGGCCACGGACCCTGCCGTCGAGGATCTCGCCGGCGAGACCGGGCAGGTCTGACAGCCCGGCCGTCTGCGTCATGGCGTCGAGGCGGGCGAGATCCAGGTCCGTCCCGAGTCGGCGCCAGGCCTCGATCCGGTCCGGGGTGGGGCGCATCACGCTGTCCACGCCGGCCAGGACCACGCTGCGCAGGATGAAGGGCGCCACGGAGCCCGGCAGGTCCATGCCCTGGGCGAGGCCGCAGGCGGCCACGGCCCCGCCGTAGCGGGTCTGCGAGATGGCGTTGGCCAGGGTGTGGCTGCCCACGGAGTCCACCACGCCGGCCCAGCGCTCCTTGCCGATGGGCCGGGCCGGACCGGAGAACTCGGCGGCGTCGATGACCTCGGCGGCGCCCAGCCCCCGCAGGTAGTCGCCTTCGGCCTCCGCCCGGCGGGACGAGGCCACGACCCGGTGACCGAGCGCCGTGAGCAGGGCGATGGAGACGCTGCCGACCCCGCCGGCCGCGCCGGTCACCAGGATGTCGCCCGAGCCCGGGGTCACGCCCTGGCGCTCCAGGGTCATGACACAGAGCATGGCCGTGTAGCCCGCCGTGCCGATCGCCATGGCGCGCGTGGTGGACAGGCTGTCAGGCAGGCGCACCAGCCACTCCCCCTTCACCCGGGCGCGCTGGGCGTAGCCCCCATGCCAGGTCTCCCCGACGCCCCAGCCGTTCAGCACCACCCGGTCGCCTGCGGCGAAGCCGGGGTTGGACGAGGCCTCCACCACGCCGGCGAAGTCGATGCCCGGGATGATCGGAAAGGTCCGCAGGATGGGCGAGCGCCCGGTCAGGGCGAGGCCGTCCTTGAAATTGAGGGTCGAGGCCTCCACCCGGACGGTGACGTCGCCCTCCATCAGTTCGGCGTCGGTCAGGCTCTCGAGGCGGGTCTCGATCCCGGCGTCGGTCTTGTGGGCGCGCAGGGCGCGGAAGGTTGCGGGCACGGTCGGACTCCATCGGGGTTCGGGACGCAGACTTCTATAGGGCGGACCGCCCCCGGCAAGCGCCGCCTCAGGCGTCCCTGAGGGCGAAGTCGAGCAGGGGATTGATGGCCGGCCAGACCACGCCGGTGTGGGTCTCGCCCTCGAAGACCCGCGAGGCAAAGCGCCAGCCCGGCGGACCGGCCAGGGCGCCGAGGCGGGCGGAAAGCTCGACGGCGTTGTCCACCATGCGGGCGGGCGAGCCCTCGGGCTGCTCGAGACCGCCGACCCCGACGAACAGCCGGGGCGGCCAGGCCAGGCCCTGCAGGGCGCGGGTGAAGCCCGCCTCGCCCTTCAGCACCACGCGGTCGTCCCACCAGATGGAGGGGCTGAGCGAGAGCCAGGAGGCGAAGGCGTCGGGCCGGCGGAACAGGCTGTAGAGGACGAAGAGGCCGCCCAGCGAATGGCCGAACACCGCCTCCCGCCCCGGGTTGACCGGCAGGACCCCGGCCACCCGCGGACGCACCTCGCCGGTGAGAATCTCGAGGAAGTCGTCGGCGCCGGCGTAGCGGATCTCGCCCGAGGCGAAGGTGTGGTTGGCCTTCTCGGCCTCGTCCGGCTCGGTCGGCGTCAGGTCCAGGAACCGCCTTCCAAGGGCGCCCGTGAAGTCCTCGCCCGGATAGCCCACGCCGACGACCACGGCGTGCGGCAGCTCCATCCCGGCGGCGGCGCGCAACCGCGCGGCGTCGGCGAAGGAGCCGAAATAGCCGTCGCCGTCGAGGACGTAGACGACCGGGTATCCCCCCTCCGGCGGCGGCCCGTACGGGGTGGCGATGCGCACCCGGTAGGCCCTGCCGTTGACCCCGGAGGTGAAGTCCTGCTGGCGCGCGAGGGGATAGCTGGCGGCCTTCATGCGCGGATGTCCGGTTCAGGGCGCATAGCTGGACCGGCCCTGAATGCCCCAGCGGCCGTCCTGGAGGGTCACGATATAGATCGAGTCAAAGGCGCTGATCAGGGTTCCGTCGGGACGGTAGCGGGCGAAGCGGGTGTCGAACTGCACCTTGTCCGCGCCGGCGTGGATCACTTCGCGCCTCCGCCAGGCCGACCGCCCCCACTCCGTGAGGGCCGCGCCCGCGTACATGGACTTGTTGACCTGCTCGGGGGACAGGACCCGGACCTGGCCCGAGGCGAAGCGAACGTGGGGAAAGTTGAAGCTGGCGCGCACCCCGTCGGCGTCGCGGGCGTTCCAGGCGCTCATGAAGGCGTCGAGCACATCCTGGGCGGCCGCAACCTCGGCGGCGAAGGCGGCGTGTTCCGGACGAACGGGCGGCCTGTCGACCGGTGGCTCTGTCATGGCGGCGTCCTCCCTGGGCTTGCGGCTAGGGAAGTCCAGCCTGAGGCCCGGCGCAAGGGATTCAGAACACCTTGCGGAAACTGACCTCGATCACCCGGCCCACCGGGTCGAGGATGTCGGAGGCGTATCCCGCCGGGGTGGCGCCCAGCCCGTCGCGGACCTCCAGCCGGGCGTCGAAGAGGTTGTCCACGGCGAAGGTCAGACGGGCGCCCTTCAGGAAGGGCCAGCGGCGGACCAGGTCAGGCGAACCGGCGAAGGTCTCGAACACGCGCAGATCAAGGGTGGCGAAGTCGGAGAAGGTCAGGGCGCTGTCCGGGGTGTCGCCGCGCACCTGCGTGCCCTGCCTCCAGGTCCCGGACAGGCGAACGCCCCGGCCATTGCGGAACAGCCCGGCCTGAAGGTCGATGGCGTGGGCCGGGGTCCCGCCACGGGCGCCCGCCGCCGATCCGCCCAACAGGTCGAAGATCGGCCCGCCTTCGCGCACGAGGACCCGGTCCCTCAGCACGGCCGTGTGGTAGAGAGAGACCTGGAAGCCGTTGCGGGAGCCCGGCCCCCCCATCGCAGGGCCTATTCGCCCCCCCTGGCCTGCGCCTGTCGCGCCTCTGGGAGCCCCCCCGGGCGGACCCCGGAGACCCCGCTGCGGCCCGGCGCCCGAGAACCAGTTGAAACCCCAGCGGACCTCCTCCCGGTCGCTCTGCAGGAAGCTGACCGGACGGGCGTCAATAAGCACGAGACGGCCGGAGGCGTCCCTCAGGAACCGCTCGGGAAACGCCGCCTGGACCTCCGAGGTGAGGGCCGGAAGGGCGGCGGCGGCATCCTCGGCCCGGCTCTGGGTGTAGTTGATGGAGATGTTGATCTCCCGCTCTGTGAAGGGCTTCCAGTTCACGCCAAGCCGGGTCGCGTCACGGGTGTCGTTGGCCAGGCCCGGGTCCCCGCCAGAGACCTGGGTGACCTCGATGGTCTCGCCGCGAACAAAGTCGAAGACCCGGACCCCGGTCGTCACAGCCCGCGGGGCGCCCAGCTGGAGGAGGGTCGGCGGAGACTGGTCACGGCTGAAGGACGCAAGGAGGGTCAGGCGCTCGATCGGGGACCAGTTCACGCCCGCGCCGACCGCGCCAAGAGCTCCGGCATCTGACAGGCTCTCGCCCTGGAGATTGAAGTTCAGCGAGACATCGCCAAGCCGGCCGAGGCCCTCCGGCTCCCGGCGCAGAAGCGGGAGGTCCAGGCTCGCCTGGCCGTTAAGGCCGGTGCGGGACAGCTCCGTGGTCCGCTCCACATTCCGTCTCACCGAGCGCGACTTCAGCCAGTTTCCGGCGGCCCCCGCCTTGACGGAGACGAAGAGCGGGCCGGCGGGAAGCTCAGCAAGAGCGCCGGCGGCCAGGGCCTGCAGATCCGCCCCCGCCGTTCGTGATCGCGTTCGATCCGGGGCGAAGGCGGGAAGGTCGGCGGGGCTCAGGTCCGCGTAGGGATTGAAGGCGGGATCGCCCGCCGTCAGCCTGGCCTGGGCGGGCCGGGCATCGACACCTCCATCCGTCCGGGTCACCTGGTCCGCCAGATCGATCCCTCCGGTCAGGGAAAGTCGCCAGGCGCTCCGGGCGCCGTTCAGGCCGAAGCCAAGGCGGGCGTTCCAGTCCTCCGTCGTGCGACGGATGGCCCCGCGGGAGGCGTCTCGCCGGAGCAGGTCGACCGAGGATGAGAACGGCGACCAGGGTCCGGGCCCGGGCACGACCAGGGCGAAGGGCGCACGCCCTTGAAGGGCCTCGGAGTCGCCAAGGCTCAGGACCAGGTTGAGAGTCCCGGTCGTGGTCGGCGTCACATTCCGGGCGACGACGCCATTGACCTGAAGGCGGCGGGTTTCCGGCGTCAGCGTCCGGAACCTCGCCTCGCCGTCCGGCGCCAGCTTCCCGGCCAGGGGGGCGACCTCGGCGAGGGTCGGCGGCCGTACCCGGGCGACGTCGGGCACGCCTGACAGCCGCGTCGCGACCCCGGTGAGGGCGCTGAGGGCGGGGTCGATCTCTCCTCCCGGACCGCGTCCGCGAAAGGATCCGCCAGGGGTGAAGGGCGCGGCGGAGAGCGCCGGAGGTACGTCGCGCTCGGCCTCGGTCACGGCGGAGGCGTCAGTCCAGTCGACCCGCAGCTGGGTCCGCTGATCCCCGTCGATGCGGAACAGGCCGGTCTCGACTTCCCGGGTGACCGTGCCGCCCGCGGTGGCCGCTTCAAGGTCGATCTCGCCCGTGATGGCGCGAAAGGTCTTTCGGGTGACGAAGTTGAGCACCCTCTGATCGGCGGCGAAACCGTACTTGAGCGCCGCCTCCTCGGGCAGGACGTCGACCCGCAGGATGGCCTCGGAGGGCAGGTCCCTCAGTTCGGAAAATCCGGAAACGCGGGCCCCATTGAGAAGAACGACGGGCGGCCCGCCGCGGGTGCGGCCCCTTCCGGACTGGGTCTGCGGCGCCAGCTGGGCGACGAGTTCGGCGACATTGCTGACCCCGAAGGACTGGATCTCGGCCTCGTCGAGGCTGAGCTCCGGACGGATGTCGCCCACCACCCCGCCGACGGCGTCCGGCGGAGCCTCGACGACCAGTTCATCCACAAGTTTGTCGCGTCTCTCGGCCTGGGGTCCGGCCGCAAGCGCGGGGAAGGCGGCGAGGACAGGCGCCGCCAGGGCGGCCAACAGGCGTCTGGACACGGTCTTGGAACTCGAGCTGTCCTGTCGCGGACGAACATGGACATAGGACGGGCAGGACAAGGCTCCAACGCGGAGCCCCGGGATTTCCGTCGGCCTCAGCCGGCGCTGAGATGAAAACGGACGCCGCACACCTCGACCTGGTCCGGGCCGGCGGGAAGACCCCGCGAGCGGGCCCTGCCGACAATGGCGTCGACATCACGGACCCTGAGATCCACGGCCGACAGGCCCGGCCCGCGGCCGTCCGAGGGCGGGACGAAGCGGAGGGCGGCGTTGTTCAGGCGCACGCGGGGCGGACCGTCGCCGGTCTCCACCGGACATCCCGTGACCGCGCCCCAGAGACGGGCCGCAGAGGCAGGATCCTCCGCCTGGAGCTCCACCTCGGCGAGGTCGATGACGAGATCCTGCCGGATCTTGTCCTCCCAGCCGGTCCCGCCCACGGGCGGCCAGGGGCCGGCGAGATCCTCATGCTCGTCCCACTCCACATCGAGGAAGGTGGTCTTCAGGTCGCCGGGATGCAGCTGGATGAGGGTCCATCCCGGCCGGGCCGACTCCCACGCCAGGCGGACCCCCGACGCCGCGGCCCTGGCGCGGACAGCCTCGAGGTCAGCCAGGGTCTTCGCCTGGGTGATCACCATGTAGCCCCCGTCGCCTCGCCGACGATCCAGGTACCGGCCAGCCGCCGTATCCGGCTGGACCGGCGCCACCACCTCGATGAAGTTCCGGCCTAACGGCAGGAGGGTGTTCTCCAGCCCGAAGACCGCGACCCCGGGGTCGATATGGGCCCGGGCCAGGCCGAACACCGCTTCGAGGTCCTGGAGCACGGGCTCAAGTCGCGCCGCGACAAGGGCGATCTGTCTCAGCTGAATGGTCATGCGGGCCTCCCAGCGGCCGTGAGCGGATCCGGAGGCAAGCCTGATCCGGGAAGAGACGACTGGCAAGCGCGGCGGGCCGGATGGACAGACCAGGCCTTCCCGTCGCATAGAGCAGCCGGCCCGGGATGACGCTGGTCCCGGGCTCCGGATGCGCCTTTCGCTGAGAGGGAGAGCCTCAGTTGTGCTGTCAGGGGAGTCCATCTGAACGGTTGAGGCTTCGGGCCCGCCGGTGACCACATCCGCCTACCCGCGCCGGGCCGACATCGACTGGATCCGCGTCGGCGCCTTCGGCGTGCTCATCCTCTACCACGTCGGCCTCGTCTACGCGCCCTGGGACTGGCATGTGCGCAGCACCCACACCGTCGAGGCCCTCGGCCTGGCGGCCCTGGTCACCAATCCCTGGCGCCTGACCCTGTTGTTCATGGTCTCGGGCGTCGCCCTGAGGTTCCTGGTCCGCAAGACGCCGCCGGCGGAGTCCTTCCGCCAGAGGTTCGGCCGGCTGATCCCGCCCCTGCTGTTCGGAATCCTTGTCCTGGTGCCGCCCCAGTCCTGGATCGAGGCGATCGAGAAGGGGAGCTATTCGGGCGGACTGGGCGCCTGGTGGTTGTCCGAGTTCAGCCTGTCAGGACTGAGCAACGGGGTTCCTCTCAACCACGTCTGGTTCGTCCTCTACATCACGGTCTACAGCCTCGCGACCCTCGCCCTGGCCTGCTCTCCGCGCCTCTTGGCCTGGCTGGAGTCCGTGCTGGCGCGGCTTCTGGAGGGAGGCCGGCTGCTGATCGTGCCGATGATCTATCTGGCGCTTCTGCGGCTTCTGGTCTTTCCCTGGGCGGGCCTGACCAATCACATTACGGACGATCCCTATAACCACGCCATGTCGCTTGGGGTCTTCCTCACCGGGTTCCTGCTGGCCCTTCGCGATGACGTCTGGGTCCGGTTCGAGCGGATGCGCTGGACCGCCCTCGCCATCGCCGCCGCCAGCCTCCCGGCCCTCATCCTCCTGTCCCAGCCGATCCATCACGCGCCCTCCGCCCCGGCCAACCTGGTGTTCGCCGTCTACCAGTGGGCGACGATCTGCGCGGTCCTCGGATTCGGCAGCAAGCTTCTGCGCGGCGCGGATGGTCCGGTCCTGCGGTACCTGACCGACGCGGTCTTTCCCTGCTACCTGGCCCACCAGACCCTGCTGGTCATCGCCGCCCATGTGCTGAAGCCCTGGGGCCTGCCCGTCGGCGCCGAAGCGACGATTCTTGTCCTCTTCACCCTTGGCGGAAGCCTCGCCGTCTACGAAATCGTGCGCAGGGTCGGCTTTCTTCGGCCGCTCTGGGGACTGAAACCCATGAGGAGGGAGTCATGAACCGCTTCCGCCGCCGCCGGTTCCTGCTTCGGATCGGGATCGCCGCGCCCATTCTGGCCTATGTCAGCGTCGGCGTCGCCGCCCTGACCTGGCCCGGCTTTGATCACGCCACCCAGTACATCAGCGAGCTGGGCGGCGCGGCGGCCCCGCACCCGGCCATCTTCAACGTCGGCGTTCTGGTGTCAGGGGCGGGCGCCGGCCTTGCCGGGATCGGCTTCGCCCTGGCGGTCATCGCCCTGGGCGGCGCCCGGTTTTCCGCGGCGATCATCGCCCTGTGCTTTGGCCTGGCGGGGGTCGGCCTGGTGCTTTCCAGCATCTACCCCTGGCCGGACCCCCGGCATCTGGCGATCAATCTCGGCCTCGGCATCCAGATTGCACCCCTCGCCATGGTGTGGGCCCTGCGCCGCCTTGAGGGCATGGAGCGGCTCCGCATCTTCCTGCTGGGGGTGTTCGTGGTCATGGCGATCCTGACCGTCCTGACCAAGCACCTGATTTTCAAGGGCCTTGTGAATGACGACAACGTCGGATGGTGGGAGCGGGCCTTCGCCATCGTCCTGGTGGGCTGGACCGGCGTGGCGGCCTATGTGCTGGAGCGGCGACTGCTGATCATGGCCCGGGCCGAGGCAGAGGCCCAGGAGAACGGCGCCGAAAAAGAGGGCGCCTGGGGAATCCCGTCGCCCTGAGAGCGTACAGGCTTGCGTTCACGTTTCCGTTATTGCATATGCGGCGCTGCAGCATAACGCGTTTGTGATCCTCTGCCCTTGTCGGCAGGGCGAAGGAGCGGCAGCGGGCGATGGACGGTCTTCGCAGCAGGGAGTTCGGCGCGTCGGCAGACGCCGGATGGTCCGGCCCCCGCCCCGTGCGCTCCTGGCTTCCCGATGAAGCCCCGCTGGACATGCCTCGCCAGGGGCTGGCGGATGTCGGGACACCGCCGCCGATACAGACTGCGCCAGGCCTGGGCCTTCGCCGGGCCGCCATGCTCCTGGCCACCCTCTCCCTGGCCCTGTTCGCCTTCCTGACCCCCGCCAGGGTCTATGCCGAGGACGGGTTCACCGCCCTCGAGATCCTCGCGCTCTGCCTGTTCTCGGCCTTGATCATCCCCTTGTCCGGATGGTTCTGCAGCGCCTTCGCCGGCCTCGTCCTGCAGATGGTGCGCGGCGACCGCGACCACTTTGACTTCCCGGATCGTCCGCGGCGGTCGAAGGTCCGCACCGCGCTTCTGATGCCCCTCTACAACGAGGACGCCTCGGCCGCCTTCGGCCGGCTTGCACAGATCGACGAGAGCCTGCGGGCACTCGACGCCTCGGCGGCCTTTGACCTGTTCATTCTCTCCGACTCCACCTGCGCCGAGGCGGCGGAGGCGGAGTGGACCGCGTTCCAGGCCTTCCGCCTTGGCGCGGGCTGCCGGGCCTACTACCGGCGCCGGGATGCGAATACCGAGCGGAAGGCGGGGAACATTGCGGACTGGGTCCGCCGGTTCGGCGGCGCCTACCCCTACATGGTCATTCTGGACGCCGACAGCCTGATGGCCGGGGAAACCCTCCTGCACCTTGTGGACGCCATGGACCGGCGGCCGCAGGCGGGTCTGATCCAGACCACCCCCGCCATCCTGAACGCCGAGACCCTCTACCAGCGCGTCCAGCAGTTCGGCGTGCGCCTCTACGGCCGGGTGGCGGCCACCGGCATGGCCTGGTGGTCCGGCCCCGAGTCCGCCTATTTCGGGCATAACGCCATCGTCCGGGTGCGGGCCTTCGCCGAGTCCTGCGGGCTGCCCGTCCTGCCCGGCCGCAAGCCCTTCGGCGGTCATGTCATGAGCCATGACTCCGTCGAGGCCGCCTATCTGCGCCGCCAGGGCTGGGCCGTGCACATGACCGGCGCCCTGCCCGGCAGTTATGAAGAAGCACCGCCCGGCCTGCAGGCCTTCCTGGCCCGCGACCGGCGCTGGTGCCAGGGCAACATGCAGCACCTGCGCCTGCTGACGGCGACCGGTCTGCATCCCATGAGCCGGCTCCAGATGCTGATCGGCGTGATGGCCTACCTCGCCTCGCCGCTCTGGTTCCTGGCCCTGTTGACCGGCCTTGTGATCCAGTTCCAGACCGAACCGCGCCTTCTTGAGGTCTACACCCTTCACGGGTGGAGGACCATTGTGGAGCCCCGCCAGGACGGGCTGGTGGTCATGTGGATGGCCGGCCTGTCCTGGTTCCTGCTGTTCGGGCCGAAGCTGTTCGGGAGCCTGCTCGTGCTCCTGCGCCGCCGCGACCGGGAGGCCTTCGGCGGCGCCGGATTCATCCTGCCGGGCGTGGCCCTGGAAGTCTTCATGTCGATGGTGATGGCGCCCATCATGATGGTCAGCCATACGCGGATGCTGATCGAGATCTTCTCTGGCCGGGACGCCGGATGGCGACCGCAGCAGCGGGAGGCTGGCCGCATGCGGTGGTCCGAGGCCTTCGCCGCCCACGCCTGGGAGGTCCGGGCCGGCATCGTGTTCGCGGCGGCCCTGGTGGCGCGTCCGGACCTGACACTGGTGTTCCTGCCCATCGTCCTGCCCTTGCTGGCCGCTCCGGCCATCTCCCTGCTCGGGTCGCGGGTCGAGATCGGCGCGGCAACCCGCCGCGCGGGATTCCTTCTGACGCCTGAGGAACTGGATCTGGCGCCGCGTCTCCCGCAGGTCCGCAAGCCGGCTCCTGTCGCCAGTCCTCAGGGCCTCGCCGGCGCCCTTCCCGAAGCCGCCTGATCCCCACGGCCTGACCCGAAGGCGTCCGCCTCACTCCCCCGGGTAGATCTCCTCCACCAGGGCCAGGGGTTCTCCGTCCGGGGTCTCCAGGGTGGCCCGGCAATGCAGGTAGGGCGGACGTCCGGCCTCCTCGACCAGACGGGTCTCGCGTCGGACCCTGCGGTAGCCGAGGGGGCGGGCGACCACCCCGAAGGGCTCGGCCGTTTCCGCCAGCCGCCGGCGCATGTCCGCCGTCAGCCGTTCGGGCCGGTACCAGTTCACCGCCCGGGACAGGGTGTGGTCGCCCCACACCAGGCGGACCTTGCGGCAGGCCAGGACCTCTTCCGGCGCCGCCCTCAGCCCGCCTCTCACCGCCGCATCCGCGACCCCGTCGCAGGGCTCGACCCGGGCGCGTACAAGCGGCCCGCCAGGCAGGCCGAGGGCCTCGCAGCGAGCCTGGAGGACCGCCGTGGCGCTGTCGGCGGCGTCAAGCTCCCGGCGGAGGGACGCAAGGTCATCGGAAAGCAGGAACATCGGGCGTGGCCTTACCACCGCCCGCCCCGGCGCCCAATACATTCCGGACCCTGCGGCCTTGGGCGCCAGCCCAGGTGAAGCTAGAAGGGACGACATGTCCGCTCTTCCCTGCCGCCTCTACCTGATCACGCCACCCCGGCTGGACGATATCGACGCCTTCGCCAGGCGTCTGGAGGCCGCCCTGTCGGCCGGAGACGTCGCCGCCCTTCAGATTCGCCTGAAGGGCGCTTCGGAGGAAGAGATCACCGAGGTGGTGCGCGCGCTTGGTCCCGTCGCCCGCGCCCATGATGTCGCCCTGATCCTGAACGACGATCCGGCCCTCGCCGCGAGGCTGGATTGCGACGGGGTGCACGTGGGCCAGTCGGACGCCTCCTGCGCCGAGGCCCGGCGCCTTGTCGGCCGGGACAGGATCGTCGGGGTCACCTGCCACGACAGCCGGCACCTCGCCATGGAGGCGGCGGAGATGGGGGCCGACTATGTCGCCTTCGGCGCCTTCTTTCCCACCTTCACCAAGGACGCCCCGACCCGGGCGGACCCGGAGATCCTGTCGGTCTGGCAGGAGACCATGGAAACGCCCTGCGTCGCCATCGGCGGGATCACGCCCGACAACGCCCGCGGCCTGGTCGCCGCGGGGGCGGACTTCATTGCGGTGTCCTCCGGCGTCTGGAGCCATCCTGATGGCGAGGCCGAGGCGGTGCGCGCCCTCAACGCGACCATCGCCGGGGGCCTGGCGGACCGGGCCGGCTCCGGCGCCGCCTTGCCTTGAGGCGCCCGGGCCACTAGGGTCCGCGCCCCATGTCGACCCAGTCCGCCCTCCTCAAGGTCATGTCCGACGCCGCCCGCAAGGCGGCCCGGGGCCTCAACCGCGACTTCGGCGAGCTGGCCGAGCTTCAGGTCTCGCGAAAGGGCGCCGCCGACTTCGTCTCCGCCGCCGACATCAAGGCCGAACAGTCGCTCTTCGAGAGCCTGACCAAGGCCCGGCCCGGCTACGGGTTCCTGGGCGAGGAGCGGGGCCTGATCGAGGGCACCGACAAGACCCACACCTGGATCGTCGACCCCCTGGACGGCACCACCAACTTCCTGCACGCCATCCCGCACTTCGCCATCAACATCGCCCTTCAGCGCGAGGGAGCGGTGGTGGCCGCCGTCACCTACAATCCCGTATCCAACGAGCTCTTCTGGGCCGAGAAGGGCAAGGGCGCCTTCGTCAACGATCGCCGGCTGCGCGTCGCCGCCCGCCAGCGCCTGGACGAGTCGGTCCTGGCCACCGGCATTCCCTTCCTCGGCCATGGTCAGCACGCCCGGTTCCTCAAGGAACTTCACCAGATCAGCCAGCGCGTCGCCGGGGTCCGCCGGTTCGGCGCAGCGGCCCTCGACCTGGCCTGGGTGGCGGCCGGCCGCATGGATGGCTTCTGGGAGCGGGACCTCAGCGCCTGGGACCTGGCGGCGGGCCTTCTGCTGGTGACGGAGGCGGGCGGCAAGGTGACCACCGCCGAGGGCGGCGACGACGTCTTGGCCGCCGGCAGCGTCTGCGCCGCCAACCTGGACCTGCACCCCCTGATTCTCGAGCGTCTGCGCGCCGCGGCCTGAGCGCCCCGGCCGGGTTGACGAAACCGTCACGCCCCTGCGTTAGTCGGGGCCCATGGTCCAGATCCGTCCCTCGCGCCGCGCCTTCGGCGTCGGCCTCGCCGCTGCAGGAGCCCTCATGGCCTCCGCCCGCACCGCCTCAGCTTCACCCCGCCCCCAGGTCATCGCCCATCGCGGCGCCAGCGGCTATCGGCCCGAGCACACCGCCTCGGCCTACCGCCTGGCCATCGCCCAGGGCGCCGACGTCATCGAGCCCGACCTCGTCCTGACGAAGGACGGCGTCCTCGTGGCGCGCCACGAGAATGACATCGGCGACACCACCGACGTCGCCTCCCGGCCCGAATTCGCAAGCCGCCGCCGGGTCCAGGAGATTGACGGCGAGCGGTTCGAAGGCTGGTTCACAGAGGACTTCACCCTGGCCGAGCTGAAGACTCTTCGCGCCCGCGAGCGTCTGCCCCAGCTGCGCCCCGGCAGCGCCCGCCACGACGGCGAGGACCAGATCCTGACCTTCGCCGAAGTCGCGGCCATCGCGAGGCGGGAGTCGGCCCGGACAGGCCGGCCGATCGGGATCTGCCCGGAGATGAAGCATCCTGCACACTTCCGGCGGCTGGGGCTCGCCTTCGAGCCCATCATGGCCGCCGCCCTGAAGGCCGAGCGCCTCGACTCGCCTTCTGCCCCCGTTCTGGTCCAGTGCTTCGAAGTCGGGCCCCTGAAGACCCTCGCCACCCTTTCCGGTGCGCCCCGGGTCCAGCTGGTCTCGGCTGACGGCGGCCCCGCCGACCTGCCGGGCGTCCGCTATCAGGACATGGTGACCGCCGAAGGGCTGATGGCCATCGCCGGCTATGCCCAGGCCGTGGGCCCTGAATGGCGTCTGGTCCTGAAGGTGGATGACGCAGGCGCCCTGGCCGGGCCGACGCCCCTGGTCGCCGCGGCGCGGGCGGCCCGCCTCAAGGTCTTTCCCTGGACGGTGCGCGCCGAGAACGCCTTCCTCCCGAGGGCCCTTCAACGAGGGGAAGGCCCCAGCGCCCATGGCGACCCGGCCAGCCTCCTGAAGGCGCTCTACGCGGCGGGGGTGGACGGGGTCTTCTGCGACTTCCCGGACCTCGCCGTGGCCGCCAGGGACGGCGAATCCCTCAGTCCGCACCGTCCGTGAACTGAAGGGCGGCCAGCCGGGCGTAAAGCCCGCCGCGGGCGATCAGCTCTGCGTGGGAGCCTGTCTCGACGACCCGTCCGGCGTCCATCACCACGATCCGGTCGGCCTTCAGGACGGTGGCGAGACGATGGGCGATGACCAGGGTGGTGCGACCGCGCATGGCTTCGTCCAGGGCCTCCTGAACCAGCTTCTCGTTCTCGGCGTCGAGGGCGCTGGTCGCCTCGTCCAGCAGCAGGATGGGCGCGCCGCGGACCAGGGCCCGGGCGATGGCCAGTCGCTGCCGCTGGCCGCCTGACAGGCCCCTCGCCCGCTCGCCGAGCGCCGTATCGAAGCCTTCGGGAAGGGTTGCGATGAACCCTTCCGCCTGGGCGGCCCGGGCTGCGGCCCGAACCTCGTCTTCGCCCGCTCCCTCGCGCCCGAAGGCGATGTTCTCTGCAGCGGAGCCGGAGAAGAGGGGGCTGTCCTGGGCCACCAGGGCGGCTTGGGCGCGGATATCCCTCGGGTCGGCCCGGCGCAGGTCCACCCCGTCGATCCGGACCACGCCCGAACCCGGATCGTAGAAGCGAAGCAGCAGGCGGAAGACGGTGCTCTTGCCGGCCCCGGAGGGGCCGACGAGGGCGACCCGCTCGCCGGGCGCAACAGTGAGGGTAAAGCCATCCAGGGCCGGCGTCGCCGCCCGTCCGGGATAGGCGAAGACCACCTCCTCGAAGCGGACCTCCCCCCGGCCAGGCAGCTTCTGCGGGTCCGCGGGCGGTGCGATCCCGGGCCGAGCGCCAAGCAGTTCGGCGATCCGTTCCATGGCCCCCGCCGCCTTCTGCACGTCGCCCCACATTTCCCCAAGGGAGCCGACCGCGCTGGCGGCGAAGACGGACAGGAAGGCGAACTGGAAGAGGGCCCCCCAGCTGAGCTCGCCCCGCTGTCCGGCGTGGACGCCGAGCCAGAAGACGGCGACCACGCCGCCGAAGACCAGCACGATGGCCGCCGCCGTCATCACCGCCCGGGCGGTCATCCGCCGGAGCGAGGTCCGGAAGGACTTTTCGACCGCCGCCCCGAACCGCTCCGACGCCGCCTGCTCCCGGCCGAAGGCCTGCACGGTCTCCAGGGCGTCGAGGGTCTCGCCGGCATGCCCCACGGCCCGGGCGAACTCGTCCTGGGTCGCGGTGGTCAGGTTCCTCAGCGGGCGGGCGAACAGGAAGAGGGGCACCACCACCACCGGAATGATCAGAAGCACAAGCAGGGTCAGCTCGGGACTGACCAGCAGCATCAGGACGAGGGCGCCGATCAGGATCAGGGTGTTGCGGAGAAAGACCGACGCCGTCGTCGCCAGCAGGTTCTCGATGATCTGGATGTCGGTGGTCAGGCGCGACAGGACCTCGCCGGTTCTGGTGGCCATGAAGAAGGCGGGATCGAGGGTCAGGATGTGGCCGTAGACCGACTTGCGAAGGTCGGCGACGATCCGTTCCCCGAGGCGGGTGACCCAGTAGTACCGCAAGGCCGTGAAGAGCCCCAGCGCCACGGCCACGGCGCCCAGCAGCCAGAACCAGGGATCCACGGGGGCGCCGCTTTGGTCGGATGTCAGATGGTCGACCAGCAGGCGGACGGCGCCGGTCATGCCGAGGGTCGCGGCAGAGGTGGCGACCATGAGGACGCCGGCGATGACGGCTTCTGCGCCATGGGCCTTCAGGATCGGCCAGAGGGTGGACAAGGCCTTCAGGTTTCGGGTCGAGGCCCGGCGTTCCGCCGCCGCCTCCATGTCCTGGGCCAGGGCGCCGCCCGCGCTGGGGCGTCCCTCCACCGGGGTTTCGACGGAACTCTCGGTCATCCGGACCACGCCCTTGCTCTACCGGCGCCCTTTGCTGTAGAAGGCGCGCTTTCCGCTCCCCGGCTGGCCGGGGTCGGCGGACTGAAACTGGCCGTTCCTTTACGTCGGATGATCCCGAGATGAAACAAGACACCCATCCCGACTATCACTTCATCACGGTGGTGATGACCGACGGCTCCAGCTACCAGACCCGCTCGACTTACGGGAAGGAAGGGGCGACCCTCAACCTGGACATCGACCCCAAGACCCATCCGGCCTGGACGGGCGGCAACCAGCAACTGCTGGACCGCGGCGGCCGCGTCTCCAGGTTCAACGCCAAGTTCGGCGGCTTCACCCGCAAGTAGGCGTCAGACCACGAAGGCGGAACGAAGGCGCTCGATCTGCGAGGCGACCGGGTTGGCCGGCGCGTCGAGCTCCACATAGAGCTGGCGATCCATACGGCTGACGCGCTCAAACAGGCGGTCTGCCCGCCGGCAATAGCCGGTAAGGGCGTCCGGCGCGCGGGGCGGGACCCGTGGCGCTCCGGAGTCCTTCAACCGATAGAGCGGCTCGGCCGCGACCTCTGGGGCAAGCTCGCCCTCGCGCACCGCCTTCTGCACAAGAAGCCAGGACGTCATCTGCATCAGGCGGGTGGTCAGGCGCATGCTCTCTGCGGCGAAGGCCGAAGCCGCCTCCCGGCTCATCCGGCGCGACTCCAGGCGCCCGATTCCGTCGAGATAGGCCGACACCTCCGCGATCAGCTCCATGCCTTCGCGGAAGGTCCTGTCGAAGAGCTCCGCCGAGGCCCGGTCGAGGATGACCCCCGGCTTCGTCATTGCAGCTGATTTCGCTCCGAAGGTCATCCCCGGCTCCTGTCCGCGCCCTGCCGACGAACGGGCGACTCACCCTCCGCCGGTCTCTGCCTGCGCGGATTCCGGAAGGGCGGCAAGAGCAAGGTTCAGTCCCCCGGCTTCCCGAAAAGAGCGTCCGCGGCCTTCCGCCCCGCCGCCTTCCGGCCGATCTGGCCGCGACAGCGCTCGATCTCCGCCTCAAGGAGGCCGATCCGCTCCTGCAGGTCGTCGATCGAGAACAGCTCGAGATCTTCCCTCAGCGCCTGCTCCAGGGCCGCCCCGCGCCCGCGGCGCACTTCCTCGGCGTCTTCCATCCTTGCCTCCGGCCCCCCTGCCTCAGGACCCGTGCGAGACCCCTTGGCGTCCCCCCGGTCCTGGGCCTATCTGACGCAGCGGACAGCGCGGACGCAAGGGCGCGGGGAGAACAAGAATGGGCGAGATGATGACGGCCATCGCCGTCGAGGGTGGTCGCGGCGGGCCCGAGGCGATGAAGGCGGTGGAGATCCCCAGGCCTGCGCCGGGCGCCGGAGAGATTCTGATCCGCGTCGACGCCGCCGGAATCAACAGGCCTGACCTCCTGCAACGCATGGGCGGCTATCCTCCGCCGCCGGGAGCGCCGGAAACGCTTGGCCTGGAGGTGGCCGGCGAGGTTGTCGCCGGCGGGGGTCGCTGGCGGGCGGGCGACAGGGTCTGCGCCCTCCTGGGCGGCGGCGGCTATGCGGAGTATGCGGTGGTCGACGCCCGGCATGTCCTGCCGATTCCCGAAGGCCTGACGCCCATCGAGGCGGCGGGGCTGCCGGAGACGGTCTTCACGGTCTGGGCGAACGTCTTCGAGCATGGCGCCCTTCAGGCCGGCGAGACCCTTCTGGTGCACGGCGCCACATCCGGCATCGGCGTCACCGCCATCCAGATGGCCAAGGCCGCAGGCGCCCGCGTCATCGCCACCGCCCGGGGCGCGGCCAAGGCCGCCAGGGCCCTGGCGCTGGGCGCCGACATCGCCATCGACGCTTCTGCAGAGGACTTCGGCCCCAGGGTGAAGGCCGAGGGGGGCGTGGACGTGGTCCTCGACATGGTGGGCGGGGATTATTTCCTCCGGGAGCTCGATGCGCTGAAGACGGGCGGACGCATCGTCTTCATCGCCTCCCTCGGCGGCGGCGAGGTGGTCCTGCCGATCTTCCGGCTGATGCAGAAACGGGCGGTGATCACGGGGTCGACTCTTCGGCCTCGCTCCGCCGATGAGAAGGCCTGGCTGGCGGCGGCGGTGGAGGGACAGGTCTGGCCCTGGATCGCTTCGGGGCGGTTCCGCCCGGTCATCGACCGGACCTTCCCCCTCGCCCGGGCCGGCGAGGCCCACGCCGCCCTGGAAGCGGGCGACCATGTGGGCAAGATCGTGCTGACCTGCACCTGACGGCCAGGGGCTCCCTGTCCTTAGCTCAGGCAGGTGACCCCATGCCCGGTTCTTGTCTCTGACCCCCCCTCCAAGCGCCCATACCGGCTTGACAAAACTCACCCGGCGTCATGCTCTGACCCCCGGGGGGAGAAGGAACGGCCGGGCGCGAATCCGGTCGCGAACCCGCAGTGACGGGAGGCGGCATGGCCGTTCAGGACGTCGACGACGAGGCCCCCGCCGGGGGTCGCCGCAGACCGCTCTCCTTTCGGACCAAGGCCTTCTATGGCGTCGGCTCGGTGGCCAACGGCGCCTATGTCGCGCTCGGCGGTCTGGCCATGTTCTTCTACAGCCAGGTGGTCGGAGTCCCGCCCCATATCGTCAGCCTGGCGATCTCTGCGGTCATCTTCATCGACGGCTTCTGGGACCCCCTGATCGGCCATGGATCGGATCAGTTCCGCTCCCGGATCGGCCGGCGGCATCCCTTCCTCTACCTGGCCATGTTCCTGGTCCCGGTGGCCCTCTTCCTGCGTTGGCATCCCCCCGGCTGGGACGCCTCCGTAATGTTCTGGTACATCCTCGGCACGGGCCTGTTCGTAAACCTGGCCTGGAGCCTTTACGAGATCCCGTCAGGGGCCATGGCGCCGGAACTGGCGCCCGACTATCACGACCGGACCGTCCTCCTGGGCTACCGCTGGATACTTGGTTCCCTCGGCACCGCCCTGGCGACCGTGCTGATCTACGGCATCTTCCTGAGGAAGACTCCAGAGCATCCGGTCGGACAGCTCAACGCCGACGGCTACGGGCCCCTGTCCATCGCCATCATCCTGATCTTCCTGGCGGCGGGCCTGACCATGGCCCTGGGCACCCAGAAGCAGGCGGCGGGTTTCCACCAGCGTCCCCATGAACCCGGCCGGACCTTCCGGGACGACTGGCGCGACGCCCTGGTCACCCTGACCAACCGCAACTTCATCGTCGCCCTGATGGCCCAGGTCATCGCCGGACTGGGGTTCGGCATCGCTGCGGGCCTGACCCTCTACTTCCAGACCTATCTCTGGGAGCTGAAAGCCCAGGACATCCTGATCCTCACCCTGTTGGGAATCCCGGGGCCGATCTTCGGCGGCATCCTCGCCCCGCGGCTGGCCCGCCGCTTCGGCAAGAAGAAGGCGGCCATGGCCCTCTTCTTCACCAGCGTGGTCTTCGGCCATACGCCCATGTTCCTCAAGCTGATCGGGGTGCTGCAGTTGAACGGGACCCCGGCCCTGCTCTGGGTCCTCGCCAGCTTCACCTTCGTGCAGATGGTCTGCGCCATCGCCGGCTACATCCTGGCCTCGTCCATGATCGGCGACATTGTGGAGGAGGTGCAGGTCCGCACCGGCCGGCGCGCAGAGGGGCTGCTGACCACCGCGGACAGCCTGCCCAGCAAGATCGTCAATGCTATCGCCGCCCTCATCCCGGGCCTGATCCTCACCGCCGTGGCCTTCCCGACCAAGGCCCAGCCCAGCGACCGGACCATGGAGCTGATCACCCAGGTGGGCTGGCTCTACCTGCCGACGGTGCTTGTCCTGTTCCTCGGCTCGGTGGCGACCTGGTCCTTCTACCGGCTGGACGAAGAGAGCCACGCCCGCAACCTCAAGACCATCGCGGGGGACCCGCCCCCGTGACCGGCGCGCCCGTCCTGACAGCCCTTCACGAGGGCTGGGGCGAGCTTGTCCTCAACCGGCCGGAACGCCGGAACGCCCTGGCGCCCGCTTCGGCCCGGGACCTGCGGGAGGGTCTGGCCGCCCTGCTTCAGGGCGGGGCGCGGGTCATCCTGCTGCGCGGGGAGGGCGGAACCTTCTGCTCCGGCCTCGACATCGACCTCTTCCAGGGCGGGGCGGGGGCGGCCTGGGCGGCAGACTGGACGGGCATTCACCGGGACCTCCACGCCTGTCCCGCCGTCGTGATCTGCGCCCTTGAGCGCTACGCTATCAACGCCGGCGCCGCCCTGGCCCTGGCCTCGGACCTCATGGTCGCCGGCGAGGGTGCAGTGCTGACCGTGGGCGAGGCGGCCATCGGCATGCACGCCCCCATGAACCTGGCCTGGCTGAGGCTCCGGGCGGCCGAGTCCGTCGCCGCCCAGCTGGCTCTCGGCGCAGGACGCATGAACGGCGCCGACCTGCATCGCCTCGGCCTGGCCTGGGCCCTGGTCCCCGACGCCGCCGTCCTTGATCACGCCCGGGCCGCCGCAGTGCGGATGGCGGGCTGGCCGGCCGGGACCCTGGCCGGGATCAAGGCGGCGATGCGCCGTCCAGTTCCGGCGGGCGGCGACGTCTTCGACGCCGTCCAGGCACGGCCCGGCGAGGGCGGGGCGGCGCCGTCGCGGAGAGGTGGCGACGCCCGCCCTTGACATACCCCCGGCTCAAATGAGCGTATCGCCGCCCAGACGAAGAGAGATGACCCCATGACCACGTCCGTTCCCGACACCTTCCTCCAGCTGCGCACCGAGGTCACCGCCGACGCTTCCGAGCTGCGCCTGTTCCTGGCCAGGGTCCCGACTCCGAAGCCCGGCGACGGCGAGGTCCTGGTCCGGGTGCGCGCGACGCCGATCAACCCCTCCGACCTCGGCCTGCTGGTCGGTCCCGCCGACCTGGACGCCGCCAAGGTCTCCGGCGCCGGTGAGGACGCCGTCCTGTCCGCGCCCATACCGCCGGCCCTGCGCCGGGCCGTAGCCGCCCGCGCCGGCGCCGCCCTTCCCGTCGGTAACGAGGGGGCGGGCGAGGTCGTCGCCGCCGGGGCGTCCCCTGAAGCTCAGGCTCTGCTCGGCCGCACCGTAGCCATCCTCGGCGGCGAGATTTACGCAGAGTATCGCTGCGTGCGCGCCGCCGACGCCCTGCTCCTGCCGGAGGGGACGGATCCCCGCGACGGCGCGTCCTGCTTCGTCAACCCGCTCACCGCCCTCGGCATGGTCGAGACCATGAAGCTGGAGGGCCATTCGGGCCTCGTCCACACCGCCGCAGCCTCCAACCTGGGCCAGATGCTGAACCGCATCTGCCTGGAGGACGGCGTGCCCCTGGTGAACATCGTCCGCAGCCCGGCCCAGGCGAAGATCCTGAAGGACCAGGGCGCGAAGGTGGTCTGCGATTCCTCCCAGCCCGACTTCATGGAGAGCCTGGTGGCGGCCCTGACCGAGACCGGCGCCACCCTCGGCTTCGACGCCATCGGCGGCGGCAGGCTCGCCGGGCAGATCCTGACCGGCATGGAGATCGCAGCCAACGCCCGCAACCCGGCCGGCTTTTCGCGCTACGGCTCCACCATTCACAAGCAGGTCTACATCTACGGCGGCCTCGATACAGGCCCGACCGAGCTGAACCGCGGGTTCGGCATGGCCTGGGGCCTGGGCGGCTGGCTCCTGACCCCCTTCCTGATCCGTGTCGGCAAGGAGGGGGTCGACCGCCTGCGGGCGCGGGTCGTGGCGGGTCTCAAGACCACCTTCGCCTCGGGCTACACCACCGAGGTTTCCCTGACCGACCTGCTCAAGCCCGAGGTCGTCAGGGCCTGCAACCGCAAGGCCACCGGCGAGAAGTTCCTGGTCCGGCCCTGACCCCGACACCGCCCCGGCGGAGGGGCCTTCCGCCGGGGGATTCACATTGCCAAGGCCGGTCCGCGCCGCCATAACCACGAACACAAGAGGGAGGTTTTTCTCATGCGTGAAGCCGTAATCGTTTCCTATGCCCGCACGGGCCTGGCCAAGTCCGGCCGGGGCGGGTTCAACATGACGCCGCCGATGTCCATGGCCGCCCACGCGATCAAGCATGCGGTGGAGAAGTCCGGCGTCGAGAAGGACTTCGTCGAGGACTGCTTCCTCGGCAACAACGCCCACGCCGCCCCGAACATCGGCCGCCAGGCCGCCCTTCTGGCCGGCATGCCGGTGACCACCGCGGGCGTGTCCGTGAACCGCTTCTGCTCATCCGGCCTGCAGACCATCGCCATGGCCGCCAACCACATCCGGGGCGACGGCGCCGACTGCGTCGTGGCCGGCGGGGTGGAGAGCATCTCGGTGTCAGGTGGGCGCTTCCCCCCCGAGGCGATGGATCCGGAGCTGCCGAAGATCGCCCCGGCCATCTACATGGCCATGATCGACACCGCGGACATCGTCGCCAAGCGGTACAATGTCAGCCGCGAGGCTCAGGACGAGTTCTCCCTGCGCTCGCAGATGCGGATGGCCGCCGCCCAGCAGGCCAACCTGTTCGCCGACGAAATCGTCCCGATGAAGACCAAGATGAAGCAGGTCAACAAGGAGACGAAGGAAGAGACCATCGTCGACTACACCGTGACCCGCGACGAGTGCAACCGCCCCGACACCACCCTGGAGGGCCTGGCCAAGCTCCAGCCCGTCATGGGCGAGGGCAACTTCATCACCGCCGGCAACGCCTCCCAGCTGTCTGACGGCGCCGCCGCGGTCCTGCTGATGGAAGGCAAGGAAGCCGAGCGCCGGGGCCTCAAGCCCCTCGGCCGCTTCGTGTCCTGGGCCGTCGCCGGCTGCGAGCCCGACGAGATGGGCATCGGCCCGGTCTTCGCCATTCCGAAGCTGCTGAAGCGCAATGGCCTGAAGGTCGACGATATCGACCTGTGGGAGCTGAACGAAGCCTTCGCCAGCCAGTGCCTCTACTGCCGTGACCACCTTGGCATCGATCCCGAGAAGTACAACGTCAACGGCGGCTCCATCGCCATCGGTCACCCCTTCGGCATGACCGGGGCCCGCCTGACGGGCCACGTCCTGCAGGAAGGCCAGCGCCGCAAGGCCAAGTGGGCCGTGGTGACCATGTGCATCGGCGGCGGCCAGGGCGGCGCCGGCCTGTTCGAAGTCTACAACTGATCGGCAAGGCCCCCGCCTCCGGGCGGGGGCTGACGCCTCAGCGCCTGTCGTGGCCCGCGCTCACCCGAGCCGGGCCATGACTTTTTCGATGACCTCCCTCGCGACCCCGGCCTCGACCAGGACCTCCCGGGTATGCTCGCCCAGCTTCGGCGCCCCGCGGGTCACCTCCGGCGCCCCCTCGGGGAAGCGGCCCGGCGCCGCCGGCGAGGCCATGCGCCCGCCCCATCCGTCCGAGACCTCCACGGCGCAGCCCGTGGCCAGGTACTGCTCGCTGCCCACCACCTCCGACAGGCTCTGCAGGGGCGCCCAGGCCAGGTCCGCCTCGGTCAGGATCACAGCCGCCTCGGCCAGGGTCATTCGCGCGAAGGCCGCGTCCGCCCGGGCCCGGATCTCGCGGACGATGTCGAGGTCCGTGGTCGGCAGGGCGTAGCGGGGATCGTCGATGACTTCAGGATGCCCAAGCACCTTCATGAGGGTGGGGTAACAGGCGGGGTCCTTCAGCACGAAGGTGATCCAGCGGTTGTCCAGGGTCCGGAAATAGATACCGGCGATCGGATGCGGCCGCAGGCTGCGGGGCTGGTTGGTCGGCGCCTCGCCGAAGCGCAGCTGGGTGGCCATGTCCCACCCCAGGGCGTAGGCCGCCGTCCGCAGGAGGGAGCACTCCACCAGCCGTCCGCGTCCCGTCGCATGGCGCTCGTGGAGGGCCGCCAGCACCGACGACAGGGTCGCCAGGGCGGTGGTGTGGTCGCCAAAGCCCGGCCGGCAGGCGAAGGGCTCCTGGTCCGGGGGAATGTGCGAGCGCCCGACCCCGCTCTTGGTCCAGAAGACGGTGATGTCGAAGGCCTGCAGGGCGACGTCCGGCCCCTCCAGCCCCACCCCGGAGACGCTGGCGTAGATCAGCCGGGGGAAGGCGGCCTTGAGGCTGTCATAGTCGAGGCGGGCCCGTTTCAGGGCGCCGGGCCGCAGGTTGGTGACGAAGACATCGGCGTCCGTAAGCACGGCCAGCAGGGCCTCCCGCCCCTCCGGCGAGGCGATGTCCAGCGCCACGCCGCGCTTGCCGCGGTTTTCCATGGTGAAGATGGGATTGCCGGGGGTCTCGGCGCTTTCCGGGAAGAAGGTCCGGGTGGCGTCGCCGCCCAGCGACTCCACCTTGATCACGTCGGCGCCCCAGTCGGCCATGATCGCGGCGCACCCGGGCGCGGCGATCCAGGTGGCGAGTTCGACGACCTTCAGTCCCTGAAGCAGCATGGCGTTTCCCCCTGACGTCTGCGCGCCCTGTGGGCTTCGAGATTGGCCCTGATTGACCGGCCTCACAAGCCGATCTATCCCCGCTTGAGCCTCTGGGCGCCGCTGCGGCGCTCCCCGCGGAGCCGTCCGATGACCACCGAACATCCTCCCGAAGGGGCCGCCCCCGCCGCCGCCTCGGGCCGGACGCCGAGCCGGCGCTACATGGCGAGGCGGGACGCCATCATCGCCTCGGCCATCCGCGAGATGAACCGGCACGGCGTGCGCGGCATGACCCTGGGCGACGTCGCCGCCCGCCTCGACCTGGTGCCCACCGGGGTCATCTATTACTTCCGCAACAAGGAAGACCTGGCCGCCGCCGCCTTCGAGCGCAGCATCGGCCGGATCCGCGAGATGGCTGAGTCGGCGCGCGGCCATGTCACGGAACGCGAGCGGGTCCAGATCTTCATCGACCAGTTCATCGGCCTCCAGCAGCGCGTCGAACTGGGCGAGGCGGAGCCCCTGACCGTCTTCAACGACGTCAGGGCCCTCAACAGCGCCTCCGTGAACGAGGCCTATGTCGGCATGTTCCGGACGGTCCGCGCCCTGCTGGACCGCCGGGAGAACCGCACCCGGGCGGACCTCAACGGACGCACCCATCTGCTCGTCAGCGCCCTGACCTTCGTCAGCGCCTGGATCTACACCTGGCGGGTCGAGGATTATCCTCGCATCAGCCAGAGGATAGCCTCCATCCTGCTGGACGGGATCCCGAGAGGCGGGAACGTGCCCGGGGCCCGTGTCCTTGACCTCCAGCCCGGCGGCGAGGAGATCGACGAGGGCTCGGCCGAGCACTTCCTGCGGGCCGCCACCCAGCTGATCAACGATGAAGGCTATCACGGGGCGTCGGTCGACCGCATTTCCTCGAAGCTGAATGTCACCAAGGGCGCCTTCTACCACTACAACGCCACCAAGGATGACCTGGTGGTGGCCTGCTTCCAGCGAACCTTCGACGTCCTCTGGCGCGCCATAGACGCCGCGGAGGCGGCGGGGGGCGAAGGCCTGGAGGTGATGCACTCCCTGCTCAGCGCCGTCGTCCAGCTGCAGGTGGGGCCCGCCCCGCTGCTTCGGACCAGCGCCCTGTCGACGGTGCCGGAGGAGATCCGCGCGGACCTGATGTTCCGTCTTCGGCAGATTTCCATCCGGCTTGGGTCAATGCTCTGCGACGGGATCGCCGACGGATCCATCCGCGCCCTGGACACGGCCATCACCGCCCAGATTCTCACGGCCGGGATCAATGCCGCATCCGAGCTGTCCTGGTGGCAACCCGGCGACGATCCGGCCTCGGGAGCGAACCTGTTCACAGAGGCCATGATCCGCGGGATCATCCACGCCTGAGGCGGACGAGAGGGCGACGGAGACGGACGTCGGCTCCGGCGCAGTTTCAGCTTCTAGAGGCGTTGCGGTGAAGCCGGGTCAGTGGACCCTGCGAAGCACCTGTCCGGCGCGCTCGCCCGTATGCCGGTCGTCCTCGATGTTCACGCCTCCGTTCACGATCGTCGCGCGATAACCCCGGGCCCTCTGGATGTAGCGCGGGGCGCCGCCCGGGAAGTCGTTGACGATCTGCGGCTGCAGGCTGCGGAGCTCCGCCAGGTTGATCACATTGACGTCCGCCCGCCGGCCCGGCGCAAGGACGCCTCGGTCCGTCAGGCCCAGGACACGGGCGGGCTCCGCCGTGATCCGGCGGACCCCCTCCTCGAGGGAATAGACCCCCCGGTCGCGCACCCAGTAGGACAGGACGAAGGTCGACCAGTCCGCATCCATGATCTGCGAGACGTGGGCCCCGGCGTCGCCGAGGCTGGGCAGGATGCGCGGGCTGGCGAACAGGTCGCCCAGCTCGTCCAGGTTCTGGCAGAACAGCCTCAGGTTGAAGAGGCCCCGCCCCTCGGTCGCAAGCGCCTGGTCGAGGAAGAGCTCCACGAAGCTCTTGCCGGTGCGCTCCATGACCTGGCGCATGTTCTGGTCGACGTCCTGTCCATGGTCCGGGCTGTCGCCGGCGCCCAGGTCGTAGATGGTCGCCAGGTCCTTCCAGCCATCGGTGCGGCGGCCCTCGGCGATGAGGGCCTCCTGGGTCGCCGGGTCGCGGATGGCCGCCAGCCGGCCGGCCAGGTCAAGCTTGCGGATACGCTCCCAGGTCTCGCCGCGGAAGGGCAGGTGGGACTGGAGGCCGAACATGAAGCCGGTGCCGCGCACCTGGATGATGGCGGTCATGTCCCGCTCGCCGATCATCTTGTCGAGGTATTCCGCGCCGCCGCGGCCCGCACCCTTCTGGGCGCCGACGCCCCAGCTGAAGAGGACCCGCGCACCGGCGTCGGCGATGGCCTGCAGGACCTCGGGCGAAGCGCCCACCGCCTGCATCAATCCGCCGCGGGCGCCGACGGTGCGGG
>NZ_JADCBG010000184.1 GCF_020253645.1 Phenylobacterium sp. | reverse complement strand
TCGGCCTTGCGCTGCAGGAGGGTGACGGTGCGGTCGGCCTTCTCCACGTGGGGAACCACGCCGGTGACGCCGCCCCGGGGATGGTTCTTGAAGTCGATGCCCCACTCTGCAGCGAAGACGTCCACGTCCATGGAGGCCGAGACCCCGGCGTGGCTGACCAGCTCGGCCACGTCGAAGCCGATGCCGCCCGCGCCGATCAGCGCGACCTTCTTGCCGACCTTCGCCTTGCCGTTGATGACGTCGACGTAGCTGGCCACCATGGGGTGGTCGATGCCCGGGATGTCGGGGGTGCGCGGGGTGATGCCGGTGGCGATGACGATCTCGTCGAAGCCGCCGTTGACCAGGCTGCGGGCGTCGGCCCGGGTGTTCAGCCTCAGGTCGATCTTCAGCACCTCGATCATCCGGGCGTAGTAGCGGAGGGTCTCGGAGAACTCCTCCTTGCCCGGGACCTTCTTCGCCAGGTTGAACTGGCCGCCGATCTCGCCCGAGGCCTCGAACAGGGTGACCCTGTGGCCGCGCTCGGCCGCCACGGTGGCGTAGGCCAGGCCCGCCGGGCCGGCTCCCACCACGGCGACGGACTTGGGCGCGGTGGTCTTTTCATAGACCAGCTCGGTCTCGTAGCAGGCCCGGGGATTGACCAGGCAGCTGGTCATCCGGCCGGTAAAGGTGTGGTCCAGGCAGGCCTGATTGCAGGCGATGCAGGTGTTGATCTCGTCCTCGCGGCCCTCGGCGGCCTTCTTCACCAGGTCCGGGTCGGCCAGCATGGGCCGGGCCATGGAGACCAGGTCGGCGTCGCCCCGGGCCAGGACCTCCTCGACCACCGAGGGCATGTTGATCCGGTTCGAAGTGATGACCGGCACGCCGATTTCCTTGCGCAGGCGGCCGGTGACGCTGGTGAAGGCGGCGCGGGGCACCATGGTGGCGATGGTCGGCACCGGCGCCTCGTGCCAGCAGAAGTGGGTGGAGATGATGTTGGCGCCGGCCGCCTCGATGGCCTTGGCCAGGGTGACCACCTCGTCCCAGGACATGCCGCCCTCCAGCATGTCCATCGCGGCGATGCGGAAGATGACGATGAAGTCCTTCGGTACGGCCGCCCGCACCCGGCGCACCACCTCCACGGGGAAGCGCATGCGGTTCTCGAAGGGGCCGCCCCACTGGTCCGTCCGGCGGTTGGTCTTCTCCACCAGGAAGGTCGAGAGCAGATAGCCGGCCGAGCCGATGATCTCGACGCCGTCGTATCCGGCCTCGCGGGCCAGGGCGGCGCAGCGGGCGAAGTCGGAGAGCTGCTGCTCGATGCCGTCCTCGTCCAGCTCGTTGGGCGTGAAGGCGCCGATCCGCGAGCGCACCGCCGAGGCGGCGACGGCCTCCGGGGTCCGGGCCAGAGGGCCGCTGTGCAGGATCTGCAGGCAGATCTTCACGTCCGGGTCGGCGGCGTGGACGGCCTCGGTGACCTCCCGGTGGGCCTCGGCCTCCTCAGGCGTCGACAGGCGTGCGCCCGGACCCGCGCCGGCATTGGGCGAGATGCCGCCGGTGATGATCATGCCGACCCCGCCCCGGGCGCGCTCGGCGAAGTAGGCGGCCATGCGCGACAGCCCGCCGGAGGCCTCCTCCAGGCCCGTGTGCATGGAGCCCATGAGCACCCGGTTCTTCAGCCTGGTGAAGCCGAGATCGAGGGGCGAGAACATCAGCGGATAGCGGCTGGCGGACATGGGTTTCCTCTCCGGACTGTCACCGGGCCCTGCGGCGCGGCGCTTTCCGCCACCATCCGGGAGGCGGGGCCCTCCTGTCAAACCTGGGTGGTGTCTCAACTTGAAATCAGCCCGCGTTGACAAGCATTTCGTCGAGGCCGAGTCGCGGCCATGTTGGTCATGTGGCCAAGGGACCCCAAGGCTAGAAGCGCAATGCCGATGTCATCGGCAATACCCTCCTGATTGAATGTATCGCCATTAGCGAAGTGGAAGTGACGAGGACCTATGCCTTCAAGCCCCACCATAGCGCTGTCGGCAACAAGGGCGGCGCTGCTACGGCTTTGAAGCTTTCGCCCGACCGCCGAGCAGCGACCGAGTGGCGGGCTGCGGCTACGCGGTGGGAGACCTAAGTAGCAGGTCCTTCTCAAGGATTTTGATAGGCCGACCCCCATCTAGACATGCCTTAATGCTTAGCGTTCCTGGAATGGTTCCTTGAAGCGCGAACTGGTTAAGCATCAGCGAAACGTTTGGGGCCTCTGGTGGTTGCAGGACCTGTGAACGTGCACTCCCAACTTGTACTTTACCGATCCAGAACTGGATATCGAGATCGTGAGGATTGTTATCGGGCAGGACGAACTCGGCGTAGAGCGCAAACCGCATATCGTCTGGAGCGCCATCGGTAATGACATTGCCTGCATAGAGACCCGCAATCACAATCTTATTCGTAGCCTCGTCCTTGTAGACGGCATCACAGAGGGCCACTACGCCGGGCTTCAAATTACCGGGCATGTTCAAACTTGAGAGCAATCGCGTCGCTATCCGTACGCTGCGGCGGCTTTGGCGCGGGGCGCAGCGGCGGTATTCCTGCATCATGGTTGAGGTTGGCCGGGACGCGGTCCACGTCTCGCACGACCTCGTAATCCATCGTGGCATCAACCGCGCGGAGGAGATCGCTCACCGTGTCGAGCGTCCAATTTGCAGGACCCGACAGCCAGGCGCTCACCTGTGACGGCTTCCGCCCAATCGCCTCGGCAATGTCCTTCCTGCTGAGACCGCGCTCCTCTGCGGCCCGCTCCAGCGCCTTGATGACAGCCTCGTAGACCCGCTCTCTGTTTCGGGCGGCAAATACCGCCATATCGTAAGGGTAGGTCATTCCGGCACTCTGACCTTTCTTGATGCGTTCTCCGTGATGTACGACTCGTAGCGAAACAGTGGTGGGTCGCTGAAGTAACCGTCGGCAGGCAGACCAGCAGCCTTCCAATGATCTTCACAAACGAGCTTCTCATGTTCGAATTGCGGCGAATACATGCCGCCAAGCCCCTTGCGGGGTTTAACGTGGGTGCCAACAAACACGTCTGGCATAGCGAACCTCCCGAACACGCGAAGCGCCGGCCTCGGCGCGCGGCTGATCAATTCCCAATGTTCGAACTTTGGCGGCTGAAGTTGCTTCACCAATTTGTCCGTGATGTAGCCGCCCACAATGAACGTCGAGATCGCGGCTTCCAACGCAGCCCATTGGGCACGCACCTTCTCATCCAAATCCTCCTTGCCTTGGTCGATCTCCTCCCGAAGCGGTTGGCACATGAGGAACGCTCTTGGTCTCGGAGCCCATGACTCCACTGGAGCCGCAGGATGTAAAAGACCGGCCGCCTTAGCGGCCTCTATCGCCTCTCCGATTAACATATAACTTAACTTTCGCCCGCCAAATTGCAAGCCCGATTTGGCATCCTAGGAGAGAAAAATCGCCACTACGAACAATTTACAACAGAACCGATTGCTTGATTCCCAAGCGAGAAATTTACGACAAGAGAGATAGCATCAAGCTGCCTCTCGCGAAGCGCGCCCAGATCCTCAACATGATGGTCGAAGGCTCATCGCCGCGCTCGATTTCGCGGGTGGCCGATATGTCGATCCACACCGTGACGAAGCTGTTGGAGGACGCGGGCGAGGCCGCATTCGATCTGCACGAAAAGCTGGACCGCAAAGCTGTGGCGTCCAAGGTCAAGTGCGACGAAATCTGGTCTTTCAAATAGTATAAGTAGCGCAACGTCGGCTCGGCCAAGGCCGTACCGATGGATGCGGGCGACGTGTGACGTCGACGGCCATCGACGCCGATACAAGGCTGATCCTCACCCACGCCGTTTGTAACCGGACCCTCCCAAATGCGCGTTTGTTGATTGAGGTTCTAAAAGATCGCTTGTCCAATCGTGCCCAGATCAGGCGGTTGGCAATCGGGCATATGTGCGGCCATTGGAGGCGCGTTCGGCGACGATGTAGACTTTGACCAGCACGTGAAGTTGTACGCACCCGTGCAAAGTCTGGCAGATATCATAGAGAAGATCGAATAGATTAGCCCGGACTCGGCGGCCTGGGCTCTACATCACAGCCGCGTTGCGCGACTCCTCGCCGCTCCGTGACCGTAACTTCAAACTGAGACACCATCCAAACCTGACCCCGCGTCAGGGCCGCCCTCAGGCGTACTCGAACCAGGCGTGGGAGACGACGGTGCGTTCGCCGACCCGCGCTTCGAAGATCACCCGGCCGGGGCCGTCCTTCCAGGCCAGGACCTTCAGATCGTCGCCCGGCAGGACCGGCGAGGAGAAGCGGACCTTGATCTTGCGGAAGCGCGCAGGATCACCGTCGCAGAGGGCGGAGAGGAGCAGGTGGGCGCAGTGGCCGAAGGTGCACAGGCCGTGCAGGATCGGTTTGTCGAAGCCGCCGAACCGGGCCGCCTCCGGATCGATGTGCAGGGGGTTGTAGTCGCCGGACAGGCGGTAGATGTCGGCCTGGTTCTCCGGGATATGCGCCCCGGTCTCCACGTCCGGCGCCCGGTCGGGGACCGTCACGGGGGCGGAGAAGGTCGTCCCGGCGCCCTCGAAGGGCTCAATGTCGCCCAGCCGCTCGACCCCCCGGCGAAAGGAGCCCGAGACCATCTTCACGCAGACCTCGCCCTCGGCGTTGCGCACCTCGCTCTCGTACTCGACGAAGCCGGCGCCCTTGCCGCGCGGGTGTGCTCCGATGAGGCGCGAGACCACGCTGACCTCCCCGCCCAGGGGCAGGGGGCGCACCACCTCCAGGTAGCGCTCGGCGTCGATGGTCAGGGGGCCGGGCGAAGGCGGGATGGCGGCGCGGTCCACCACCGCCCCGGCGCCGCCCCAGCGGATGGGGAAGGTCGGGAAGACGGCGAAGTCCTTGTGACCCTCGAAGATGAACCTCAGGTCCCGGCTGTTGATGCCGACGGCGTAGAGCAGGATGTCCCGCCGGTCATAGGCGATGCGGACCGGTTCGCCCCAGGCGGCGGGACCGCCGCCCGGCAGGGCGGCCCTGGCGTTGTAGACGGCCATGCGAGGCTCCTCACATGCGGGGGAAGGCCAGGGGGTCCTGGCGTTCGAAGGCCTCGGCGGCGGCCAGGACCAGGTCGTCGCGGGAATGGGCGGCGGCGATCTGCAGGCCGAAGGGCGTGCCGATGCTGGAGATCCCGCAGGGAACCGACACCGCCGGATGGCGCGTCAGGTTGAAGATGGCGGTATTGGTCCAGTAGGGGTTGGGCCGTCCGTCCGGCCCGTCTGGGACGTTTCGTCCCACCTGCGGGGGCAGGGTCGACATGGTGGGCGACAGGACCAGGTCGTAGTCGGCGAAGACCTGGTTCCAGGCGTGGGCCATCTCGAGGCGGCGGACCTGGGAATCGATGATGGTTTTCACGTCCAGCTTGGCGCCGATTTTGGCCTGATCGTAGAGGGCCGGGTCGAACTCGTTGTGCCGGGCCTCCGGATAGAGCTGCAGCAGGCGCTGCAGGGCGGCGAACCAGTGGGAGACGAAGACCTGCCCGGTCTCGCCATTCTCGGTGGGCGGGGTGATGGGAACCACCTCGCAGCCCAGGGCGCGGAACCGCTCGGCGGCCTTCAGCACGGCGGCCTCCACCTCGGGGTCGAGGAAGAAGTCGCCGAACTTCAGGACCAGGCCCACCTTCAGCCCCTTCAGGCTCCGGTCCAGGCCGGCGACGAAGTCGACGTCGGTGGGCGGCAGGGCCTGGGGGTCGCGCACGTCCGCGCCCTTCAGCACGTTCAGCATCAGGGCCGCGTCCCGGGTGGTGCGGGTCATGGGGCCGGTGTTGGCGAGGTCCCCGTGCATGGAGGCCGGCCAGGCGGGGATGCGGCCGTAGGTGGCCTTCAGCCCCACCAGGCCCGTGCAGGCCGCCGGGATCCGCACCGAGCCGCCGCCGTCCGTGCCGATGGACAGGGGTCCGAAGCCCGCCGCCACCGCCGCCCCGGCGCCGCCGGAGGAGCCCCCCGGCGTCCGCTCGGTGTTCCAGGGGTTGCGGGTGATCCCGTTGAGCGGCGAGTCCGTCACCCCCTTGAAGCCGTATTCCGGGCTCGAGTTGGTGGCGAAGAGGACACAGCCGGCCTCCCGCAGACGGGAGACGGTGGTGGCGTCCTCTGTCTGCGGGGCCTTGTCGGTCAGCTTGCTGGCCATGGTCAGGGGCCAGCCCTTCACCTTGATCAGCTCCTTCACGGACGTCGGGACCCCGTCGATGGGCGAAAGGGGTTCACCCTTCGCCCAGCGGGCCTCGGAGGCCCTGGCCTGCGCCCGCGCGCTGTCGGCATCGATCAGCGGCAGGGCGTTCAGTACGGGGTTCAGCCGGGCGACGCGGTCCAGCACCGCCTCAAGGGCCTCGACAGGCGAGGCCTTGCGGGCGGCGTAGAGGCCGGAAAGCTCGGCGGCGGACGCCTGGGTCAAGTCCTGGCTCACGGGGGTGTCTCCCTCTGGAGGTCGGATCAGGCGAAGCGCGCGAGACGGCCGCGGATGATCTCCTCGGCTTCGGCGACGATGCCCTCGATGAGCTCCTTGCAGGTCGGGATGTCGTGGATCAGGCCCACCACCATGCCGCAGGACCAGGCGCCGGCGTCCATGTCGCCATCCTGCATGATCCGCGGATAGACCCCGCCCACCTCATGGATGATGTCCTCGAACTTCAGGTTGGGGCCCAGAGCCTTTTCCTTCTCGAGCAGGCGCTGGACGGCGGCGTTGTTCAGCACGCGCTCGGTGTTGCGCAGGGGGCGCATGACCAGGCGGGTGTCCAGCTCGGAGGCGTCCACGATGGCCTGCTTGACGTTGGCGTGGACCGGGGCCTCCTTCGTGGCGATGAAGCGGGTGCCCATGTTGATGCCCTCGGCGCCGAGGGCCAGGGCCGCCGCCAGCTGCTTGCCGTTGGCCACGCCGCCGGAGGCGACGAAGGGGATCTTCAGCTCCTCGGCCGCCCGGGGCAGGAGGATGAAGTTCGGCACGTCATCCTCGCCGGGATGGCCGCCGCACTCGAAGCCGTCGACGCTGATGGCGTCGCAGCCCACGGCCTCGGCCTTCAGGGAGTGGCGGACCGAGGTGCACTTGTGGATCACCTTGACCCCCGCCGCCTTCAGGTCGGCCATGTACTTCTGGGGGTTGTTGCCAGCAGTCTCAACGATCTTCACATCGTTTTCGATGATCGCCCGGATGTAGCCCGGATAGTCCGGCGGATTGATCGACGGCAGGAAGGTCAGGTTCACGCCGAAGGGCTTGTCGGTCATCTCCCGGCAGCGGCGGATCTCCTTGCCCAGGTCGTCCGGCGTGCGCTGGGTCAGGCCGGTGATGATGCCCAGCCCCCCGGCGTTGGAGACGGCGGCGGCCATCTCGGCGAGGCCGACGAAGTGCATGCCTCCCTGCACGATGGGGTGCTCGATGCCGAACAGTTCGGTGATGCGGGTCTTCACGGGGTCGCCTCCGGTGTTTTGAATTCTGCGTATGGAAACTTTGCGGCGCCGGAAGGGGCAGGGCAAGGGCGCAGGCGGCGAAGGCGTTCAGGCCGGCGCGTCAATCGCCTCGTCTCCGTGGGCGTGGGCTCGCAGGGTTTCGTTCCAGATCTCCTGGAACAGCGGGCTCGTCCCGAGGAGGGTCTGGAGGTCGCCCTGGGCCGCGATGCGTCCCGCTTCGACGACGAGGATCTGGTCCGCTCGCCTGAAGGCCTCCAGCCGGTGAGACACCGCAAGGCAGGTGGGGCGCTCGTCCTTCTGCTCGAAGAGCCGGGTCCAGAAGGCGTGCTCGGTGCGCACGTCGAGGGCGCTGGAGGCGTCGTCGAAGACCAGGAGATCCGGCCTGCGGGCGAACATGCGGGCCGCCGCAGACCGCTGGACCTGCCCGCCGGAGAGGGTGACGCCCCGGGTGCCGACCCGGGTGTCCAGCCCCTCTGCGAGGCGGGCGACATCGTCCTCCATGACGGCCAGATGGATGGCGCGGTCGAAGTCCGCAGGGGTCAGATCGAGGCCCATGGCGATGTTTTCCCGCAGGGTCTCGGTGAAGAGCCGGGGGGTCTGGCCGGTATAGGCGCAGCGCGGCGGCGTCAGGAAGGTCGCGGGGTCCTCGACCCGCGCGCCGTTCCAGAACACCTCCCCGGCCTGGGCCGGGAGCAGCCCCAGCACACCGCGGAGCAGGGTGGTCTTGCCTGCGCCCACGCGGCCGGTGACGATGGTCACCGTGCCGCGGCGAAGGGTGAAGCTGATATCCTCCACCCCGTTTCCGGCCCCGCCGTGCCGGCACGTCAGCCCGCGGACCTCCAGGGTCTGCAGCGGATCATGGCGGCCTGTGGGCTCGGGCCCCTGCGGACGAGCCTCGGAAATCCGCTCCCGGGGGGCGTCGCCGAGCAGCCTCTCGATCCGCATCAGGGCCACGTCCGCAGTGCGCTTGCGCGCGAGCAGGCGCCCCAGCCAGCGCGGCGCGGAGGTGGCTGCGCCGACATAGGCCGCGAAGAGGGTGAAGTCGCCTACCGAGAACTCCCCCGCCTTCATCGCGCTGGCGGCCAGCAGGAGGATCAGGCCGAGGGCGAGGCTCGAGGTCCCCGCCCCGAAGGTGTCCAGCAGGGTGACGTAGATGCGGTGCCGGACCGCCGTCCGCCGGCGGGTCTCGTTGAGGTGCGCCAGCCGGCCCAGCACGCGATCTTCAGCCCCCGCCACCCGAACGGCCTGTACGGCGGTGAAGGTCTCGCCGACGAAGGAGGTGACCTTGGCCTCCGCCTCCCGCGCCACCCGGGAATAGCGGTGGATGCCGGCGGTGATCTTCTGGGTGATGAACACCATCAGGATCATCGGCGCGATGATGGCCAGGGTGACCGGCGTGTTGATCCGCCACATGATGATCAGGGCGAGCACCGCAAAGACCGCCTGGCCAAAGGTCTCGGCCCAGCCCTCCATGAAGGCGATCACCTCGGCCACATCGTCGCGGAACCGGCTGAGCGCCTCGCCTGAGGTGCCCGGCGAGACCCTCGGTCCCTTCGCAAACATGATCCAGCCCATCATGTTGGTCCGGATCATCAGCCGCGAGGCCGAGGTGAAGGTCACGAAGGCCCAGGGCGTGAAGTAGGACACGAAGAGGGGCGACAGCTGGGCGGCGAACCAGAGCCCCACCAGGGTCCAGACGTTGAACCCCGCCTGGGCATGGCCGGACAGGTTGTCGAAGATCGCCCGCTGGACGATGCCGGACAGGAGCGGCAGGGCGTAGAAGCCCGCATAGAGCGCCATGCTGACGCCGAACAGCCAGGGACGGGCCGCGGCGATCCGCACGGCCTGGCGGAAGGCGGTCTGGTCCGGCGCCGGCAGGGGCGGCGGGATGTCCCCGGTTTCGGGGTCGGTCCGGGCGCGGTCGACCTCGCTCACCCCATGACCTCCGCAAGGCCCGTGCGCAGCAGGCGGGCGTAGGCGGACTCCGGGTCGGCCTCCAGGTCCGTGCGACGGCCAGTCTCCACCAGGCGGCCCTGATCGAGGATCGCGATCCGGTCGGCCCTCTGCACGGTGGAGAGCTTGTGGGCGATGATGATGGCGGTGCGCCGGCGTCCGGACCCGTCGGTTCCCAGCAGCCTGTCCAGGGCCCGCTCAATGAGCTGGTCGGTGGCGGGGTCAAGCCGCGAGGAGGCCTCGTCCAGCACGACGAGGCCGGGGTCCTTCAGAAAGACCCGGGCGAAGGCCAGGAGCTGGGCTTCCCCCGCCGACAGGCCGCCGCCGGCGCGAAGCACCGTTCCCAGACCCTCCGGCTGACGGGCCAGCCAGTCGCCAAGTCCCAGATCGTTCAGCACCTCGGAGATCCGGGAGTCCGGCACGTCGGGATCGAAGAGGGTGGCGTTGTCCCGGATGCTGGCGTCGAAGAGCTGGACCTCCTGGGTGACCAGGCCGATCCGGCCGCGCAACTCGGCGAGCCGGGCCTGACGTATATCCACGCCGTCCAGGGTTACGGCCCCTTCCTGTGGGTCATAGAGCCGGAAAAGCAGGCGGGTCAGGGTCGTCTTGCCGCTGCCGGTCCGGCCGAGGAGGCCGATCACCTCTCCGGCGGGGACATGCAGGTCCAGGTTGCGAATGACCGGGGTGTCCTCGCGGTAGGCGAAGCTGAGCTGTTCGAATCCCACGGCGGGGGCGTCGGTGCGCCGGTCGCGCCAGCCCGCGTCGGGGCCGTCCGTCAGGGCGGGCTGGAAGGCGCGCAGGTCGCGGATCCTGTTGAGGCTGGCCGACGCGGCCTGGAACTGCTGCAGTTGCTGGCCGATCAGCATGATCGGCAGGGACATCATCCCGGCGTACTGCATGAACATGAAGACAGTGCCGATGGTCGCTTCGCCACGCTGGAACAGCCAGACACCCAGCGCCAGGGCGAGTCCGAAGCCGATGGAGAAGAGCCCGCTGGCGGTCAGGAAGATCCAGTGTCCGCGCCGGGCGGCCGCCACGTTGGCGACCAGCAGCTCCTTGTTCACCTCCGCCATGCGCCGCATGACATGGGGCCCGCCGCCATTGGCCCGAACGTCGTCCAGACCGGCGAGCCTCTCCTCGAGAAAGCCCGAAAAGGCCGACCAGGCCTCGCGAAGCCTCTCCCACCGCCCGCCTGCAATCCGCCGGATGGCGTGAAGGACGAGACCCGCCACCACGGCGAAACCGGTCAGCAGGGCCCCGATGCGCCAGTCCTGCAGGTAGAGCACGATGAGGATGCCGGCCAGCAGCAGGGCGCCGCCGATGATCTGCAGGATGAACTGGGAGAAGAAGGCCGCCAGGGCGGCTACGTCGCCGTCCACCCGCTCGATCAGCTCCCCGGGCGAACGGGCGTTGTGAAAGGCCATGTCCAGCCGCAGGGCGTGGTCGGCCAGGTCCTGCCGCATGCGGTTGGTCGCCGACCAGCCCAGTTGTTCGCTGAAGTAGGTGGAGCCGATCTGCAGGAGCTGGGCCAGGATGGTGACGGCGATGAACAGCCCGGCCAGCATCCACAGCTGCTCCAGGGGCGCCTCCGCGCCACCCTGCGCCGCGGTGTCGATGAAGCTCCGGATGATCAGGGGCGAGGCCAGCTGAACGGCTGTCCCCGCCACCAGGAACAGAGCCAGGGCCGAAAGCCTCCGGCCCTCCGGCCGCAGGTAAACGGCCAGTACAGCTGTGCCGTCCGCCGGCTTCGCCGCCTCACGCCCCACCTGAACGCACTCCCCGACTGGGACCCGAAGGTATCAACGCCCCGTGAACCTCGCCGGTCGCTTCTCGAGGAAGTGGGCGACGCCCTCTCTGAAGTCCTCGGACTTCAGGCTCGCAGCCATGTCGGCATTGGCGTCTACGGTCGCCTCGGCCAGGGTCTGGAAGGGACTGTTCCAGAGCTCGCGCTTCATCACCGCCAGCGAACGGGGCGAGACCTCGCTGGCCAGCATCCGGGCGTAGGCGGTGACCTCGTCGCGGAAGCTGGCGGCCGGGAAGAGCCGGTTGACCAGGCCGATGCGCAGGGCCTCGGCGGCGTCCACCCGGCGGGCGGAGTAGAGCAGGTCCGCGGCGTTGGCCATGCCGACGATCCGCGGCAGCAGCCAGGACATCCCGTGCTCGGCGATCAGTCCGCGCCGGGAGAAGGCTGTCGTGAAGACCGCCCCGTCCGCCGCGAAGCGGATGTCCGTGTAGAGGGCCATGACCATTCCCAGCCCCGCGCAGGCCCCGTTGATGGCCCCCAGGATCGGCTTCGGCACGGCCGGGAAGTAGGCGTACTGCAGGCGAAAGTCCGGGCGCGAGGCGGGATCGAAGGCGTCGGGCGCCCCGCCGCCCGTTCCCCCCGCGGAAACGGCGCCCTGCAGGACGTCCATGTCCGCTCCGGCGCAGAAGCCGCGCCCGGCGCCGGTCAGGACGATGACCTTGACGGCAGGATCGTCCGAGGCCTCGCGCATGGCCTGCCGGAGCTCGGCTTCCATCACGCCGCGCCAGGCGTTCAGACGATCGGGGCGGTTGAGGGTGACCGTCGCCACCCCCGCCTCCACCTCGTAGAGGATGTCCTGATAGGCCATGCCGGCCAGCTCCGGGGCCATGAGGGCCCCGCTCCCTCAGCCTTCCTTGCGGCGGTAGATCGAACGCTTCGGCTGGGCCGTCACGCGGTGGATCATGGGCTCGAAGGCCGACAGGGGCATGGACTCATACCCCGGGTCGAAGCTGTTCTGGTCGTAGAGGTGGCAGAACTGGGCGGTGTACTCGAACCAGGGATGACCGCGGTGTTCGTCGCGCATGTCGCGGTCGAGGCCCAGGTGATGGAAGAAGTAATAGCCCTGGAAGATCCCGTGCTTGTCCATCATCCAGTAGTTCTGCTCGGAGATGTAGGGCTTCAGGATGATGGCCCCCAGCTCGGCGTGGTTGGACGGCGCCAGGATATCGCCGACGTCGTGGAGCAAGGCGCAGACCACGTATTCCTCGTCCCGGCCGTCGCGATAGGCGCGCGAGGCCGTCTGGAGGGAGTGTTCGAGGCGCGTCACGGCAAACCCGCCGGCGTCTTCCTCGAGCATCTTCAGGTGGGCGATCAACCGGTTGGGAAATTCCCGGTTGAAGGGCGCTCCGGCCTGGCCGATGGCCGCCCAGTCCTCGGCCGTGCCGTCGATCATGGCGTGGAACTTCGCCTTCATCTGGATTTCACCGTCCGCCATGTCGGCCTCCCTGCCCTGGCCGCCGGATGTGGTTCCGGCCTTTTTGATGAGGCGGTATCCTGAGGCCGCCCCGGGAAGGTGTCAACGCGCGGTCATCCCCTCCGCGTGCCGGGGGCGGTGCGCGGGAAGGCCCCGCGCCACGTGGCGCCGTGGAACATGATGAGTGAGCCCCGGACGAAGGCCAGGGGGCCGGCCTCGAGGGTGTAGTCGGTCAGAGTCCAGTTGGCGTTGGCGGCCAGCGCCGTGCGGCCCCAGGGCTGGGGCGAGGCGCCCGGGTCGGCGTGCAGGCCCAGGTTCGGGCCGTAACCTTACTTTCCGCGCCACTTGATGAAGGCGTTGTGGCTCGAGAACCGGGTCTCGCGCAGGCCGATCATGCAGCGGGCCAGGGCCCCGGGGCCACGCTTTCCGCGCAGAAGAAAACGCCGCCCCCCGTTTCCGGGGAGCGGCGCTTCCGAACCCTCGGTTGGGGGGATCAGAACTTCTTGCGGACGCCGACCTTGAAGGTCCGGCCCAGCGGGTTGCCGATGAAGGGATCGTAGCTCAGCTCGATCCGCGCCCGGGGCGGCTCGGTGTCCAGGGCGTTGAGCACCGAGGCGGTCACCGTCAGGTCGTCCGGCAGCGACAGCCTGTAGGTCAGATCATGGCTGATGAAGGCGTCCTGCGTCAGGCCGAAGGTGATCAGCTTGCAGTTGGTCGCCGTGCCGGCCCTGGCGTTGGCCACGTTGCAGTTGGTCGAAGACCCGGTCTGCACGGTGGTCGGACCGCGGTCATCGGTCGCGCCATCCACATAGTTCATGGTCCACCGGACATTATGGATGTCGCGATTGTAGTCGGCGTAGAACTGGCCGCGCCATTCCGGGATGGTGCCGGGCAGGCGGTTGTAGTTCGTGAAGCCGACGGCGTCATAGGCCGGCGAGACCGTCACGCCTCCGAACTGGAAGGCCGCCTGCTCGAAGGTGAGCACGTAGCTGATATTGCCGCCCACGTGCACCTCGCCGCCGAAGACGTCGTCGAAGCGGTAATCGACATCCAGGTCGACGCCGGTGGTCGTGATCGCCGGACCGTTGGTGGTGTCGGACCGGATGCGCGCAATGTCGTTGCCGACCGTCACGCCCTGGATGCAGGCGTTGCCATTGCCGAAGGTGATCAGGTTACGGACCGGGCTGGCGCAGTTGACCAGCTGGCTGCCGTTCCCGATCCCCGCCACCGCCGTGGCGATGACGTTGGCCGGAACCACGACGATCTGGTCCCGCAGGTCATAGGACCAGTAGTCCAGGGTGGCGGTCAGGGCGTCCGTCTGGACGATGGCGCCGATGGAGTAGGTGGTTGCAGTCTCGGCCTGGGTGGCCGGATTGCCGAAGAAGTCCACCGACTTGAAGTTGTTGCCCGACGCCGCGATCCCGGAAAGGCCCGTGACGCCGGTGGGCGCCACGTTGGCGGAGGTCGGACCCCGGAAGGAGGTGCCGATCGAGCCGCGCAGGGCCAGCCACTCCATCGCCTGCCACTTGACCCGCAGCTGCGGGTTGGTGGTGGAACCGGTCTGGCCGCCATAGTCCTCGAAGCGCAGGGCCACCTGGGCGTTGAGGGTGTCCGTGATCGGCAGGTTCAGCTCGCCGAAGAGGGCGTAGACGCTCTGCTCCAGCCGCAGGTTCCTGTTCTGGCCGAGGAAGATGAAGGGACCGGTCGGGAAGGCGCAGTTGGTGACGCCCACCACCGGGCAGGGGGTGATCTGGGAGTTCTGGAAAGGGCTGTCGGCCTGCTGGAGGAAAGTCACCTTTCTGTACTGGGCCCCTGCAGCCCAGCCGATGTCACCGCCCGGCAGGGTCAGGACGGTAAGCTGGCCGTTCAGCACCGCGTCGACGACGAAGGTGTCCTGCTGGGCCCGGGTCTTCGTGCGTTCGAGCAGCCAGGCCACCAGGGATCTGGGGTTGGCGTTGGTCGACACGAAGCCGGGATTGGTCAGGCCCAGGGCCGGGTTACCCGGATAGGCGTTGGAGAAGGGGTTGAAGAACTGGCAGCCATTGGCGCCCGGGGTTGAGCCCGTGCAGCCCGGTCCCCCGAGGCCATTCAGGGACCGCTGGAGACGGTCGATCAGGATGTCGGTGGTCTGTTGGTCCTCCATCTCGCGGATGTAGGTCGTGGAGATGTTGTAACCGACGTCATAGAAGCCGGTGTCTCCGGACAGCTCGGCGACCATCCGGACCTGCTCGTACTTCCGGCTGCCGCTCTGGCCGCCAAGACCGCCGGTGGTGTTGTTGCCGCCGTTGCCGAGCGGACGCCAGAGGGTGGCCAGAGCGCTCTGCGCCGTGCCGATCAGGGCGCTGTTGCCGGTCTGGGTCAGGAAGGTGTTGAAGCCGGGGTTGGCGGCGGAGACGCTGTAGACGTTGACCGAACCCGGACCGTTGGGCCCGGAGGTCGGCGGAAAGCCTGGCGAGAACCGATAGTCCGGCTGGGACGTCTGGGTGTAGAGGGCCTCCACATGGAACTTGGAGGATTCGCCGACATCCGCATTGAACTCGGCGAAGAGCTGGTACTGGTCCTGCTCCTCGACCAGGTTGTCGAAGGGGATGAAGGAGAAGTAGCAGGTCGGCGTCGTACCGGTGAAGCCGGGGGTGCCGCCGACGGCGGCGCAGTTGGCGTCAACCGCAAAGCCGATGGTCGAGCCGCCGCCATTGGCGCCGGAGCGGATCGTCCAGGCGCCGGGCTGACCCAGGACGGACCATCCCGAGGGGTTGGTGGCGTAGGGCTGGATTGTCCAGTCGCGCTCGGTGTTGGAGAGCTCGCCGCGGTGCTTGTAGCCCAGGCTGATCATGAGGTTGGAGGTGTCGCCCACCCAACCGTAGATCAGGCTGGCGTTGTAGTCGCCGCCGTCGGAGCCGGGCACGTAGCGATAGTCACCCGACACTTCCAGGCCGCTGAAGTTCTTGCGCGTGATGAAGTTGGCCACGCCGCCGATGGCGTCCGAGCCGTAGGTCGCCGCCGCGCCGTCCTTCAGCACCTCGACCCGGCCGATGGCCATTTCCGGCAGGAGGTTGGTATCGGCGGTGTAGCCTGCAAAACGTTTGCCGTTGAGCAGCACCAGGGTCCGCTGGGCCCCGAGACCGCGGATGTTGATGGTGCCGCCGCCGTTCCGGCCCTGGGAGGCCGTCGAGAACTGGTTCGAGTCCCCCAGCACCGGACCGGAGATCGGAAGCGACTTGATGATTTCCAGAACCGAGGGTGAGCCCCGCTTCTCGAGATCTTCCTGGTTCAGAACCGCCACCGGGATGGCGGTGTCCTTGGGCGTGCCCTGGATGAAGGAGCCGGTGACGACCACTTCATCGACAGTATTGGGCCTCGCGTCCTGCGCCTGTGCGGCGCCTGCTGATAAAAGACCGGCGGCGACGGCGACGGCCGAAGCACCTGTAAAATAACGACCCTTCATCTTGCGTTTCCTCTCCCTGCGCCTTCGGCCTTATTGCCCGTTGCTGGCGCTATCGTGGCATTCTGCCGCTAAGAAATGGCTGATGCCACTACATTTTCGCCACAAATCGGGACACCCAGGGACTCAAATTGCAATCATCCGAATCCTCACGCCCCGGAGGCGGTCGGGAGGTGGCTCCTTCGACGGCATGGGCGCTCGGCCGAGTCTGCGCACATTTCACCGGGTCGCCGTGCCGCCGAAAGCAAGACGCTGCCCCCCGTTTCCGGGGCGGCGGAGCGCCTGAAGCCTCGGGTGAGGCGATCAGAACTTCTCGCGTACGTCGATCTTGAAGGTCGGGCCCAGCGGGTTGCCGATGAACGGATCGTTGCTCATCGCGATCCAGGCTTGGGCGGGCTCATTTTCGGGAATGATGAACACCGGGGAGGTCACCGTCCGGCGCCTTCGAGCACATGCCGTTCCAGGGCGTGCTCGTCACCAAGATCGCTTTCGGCGGGGCCGACATGCGCGACTCCTGTGTCACGCCTTCGGGCGCGGGAAAGCTCGTGAAAGCACTCTGGCCACCGTTGGGCCTGAAGCCCAACTTCAATCCGTAGCGAGGAAAGAAAAAGGAGCGGCGCAGAACGCCGCTCCTCTCGCTTTTCCGTCTTCGGATCGACCTAGAAGCCGCCGAACTTCTTTGAGACGCCGACCTTGAACGTGCGCCCGAACGCGCGACCCGTATAGGGGTCGAAGTTCGTCTCGAAGCGGGCAAACGGGGCGCCCTCGTCGAACAGGTCAATGACCGAGGCGGTAATTGTCAGGTCATTGTCGCCCTTCCACCGATAGTGGAGGTCCTGCTGCAGGCTGGAGTCGATGGTCCGCCCCCGATCCAGCGCCGGCGCCGCAAGGAAGATGTTGCCAGCCGTTGCAGTCGGAAGATCGCCGCGCTCATCCTTGTAGTCGGTGATGTAGCGGGCGACCCAGCGCAGATTGTGCTTGTCGCGGGAGTATTCGATGAAGCCGTTGGCCCTCCATTGCGGCATCGGGCGGATGTAGCCCACCGTCCGGTTGAAGCGGCCGACCGCGTCGAAGGATGGGGCGATCTGCACGTTGCTGATCACGAGAGCGTTCACCTTGTACTCAAGGGTGTAGCTCAGTTCGCCGCCAACCGTCACGGTCGCGCCGTTGAACACGTCCGGGATCATGTACTCTGCGGTCGCGTCGATACCGCTGGTCTTCAAGTCCGGACCGTTGGCGATGTTGACGCGGATGCGCTCGAATGTCGCCGCCGTCGGCGGTGTTCCCGAGAACGTCACGCGGTTCGCGAACGGAGAGGTGGTCGGGGCCGCCAGCACGTTGGCCAAGAGCGGGCCGAAGGGCTCGACGATGATCGGATCCTTGAAATCGAAGCTCCAGAAATCGATCGAGCCCTTGAAGTCACCCGGCGTGAAGACGGCGCCGACGTTGAAGGTCGTCGCCGTTTCCGGATCGAGACCCGGATTACCGAAAGTATCGATCGCCTTGAACGCGCCCGCCTGGGCCACGAACGCGAGCGTCGTGAACTGGCCGCCGAGTTGGTTGAGCGAGGGGCCGCGGAAGGTCGTGCCCGCCGAGGCGCGCAGGACGAGATCCTCCATCGGCGCGAAGCGTACCGACAGCTTCGGGTTGGTGGTCGCGCCCGTTTGGCCGCCATAATCCTCATGGCGAAGGGCGAACTGGGCCTCAAATTGCTCCGAGAACGGAAGGTTCAACTCGGTGAAGACGCCCCACACGTTGCGGTCGAGGTCGACCGGGTTGTTGGGCCCGAGGAACCCGAACACGCCGGTGCGCGACGTGCACGTCGTTTGGCCGGGAACAGGGCACGGGTTCTTGGTGAAATCGGCGTTGTCGTTCGGATCAAGCTTGTAAGCGTCGACCCGGTATTGCGCGCCAACCGCGAATGCGATGTTGCCGCCGCCGAGCTCGATGCCGGTTTCGCCATTCATGACCGCATCGAATACGGTGACCTTGGTGGTCGCCCGCGTCGCCGAAGCGCCGACAAGCCAATTGGCGAGCGCAGCCGTGTTCGCCGTCGACGCGACATAGTTCGGGTTGGGCGTCGACGAGAAGGCGCCCTGCTGGATCGCCGTCGAGAACGGATTGTAGAACAGGCAGCCATTCGCACCCGGCGTCGTGCCGGTGCAGTTCGGGCCGCCCAGGCCGCCCAGCGCGCGGTTGAAGCGGTCGACGAAGGTGTCGTTGGTCGAGCGATCGCCCACGTCCTGCATGTGCGTAAGCGCGACGTCCCAGCCCCAACCATTCGAGAACTCGCCCTTCAGGCCGCCCGAGACGCGGTAGGCTTCATATGAGCGGCTGCCGACTTGTGCGCCGCCGCCATTGCCGGGGAATCCGCCCCAGCCGAACGGACGGCCCGTCCAGAGCACCGCCGGCGCCGTGGCGAGCCATGGGTTCGCCGTGGTGAGCGAGGGGAACTGCGCCAGCAGGGACTGGAAGCCGGGATGCGTCGTCGGCACCACGATGACGGGTCGCTGGGGCGGGTAGGACGGTGAAGTCTTCCACTCTGGCACGTCGGTGTTGGCGTACAGGACCTCGGCATGCGCTTCTATTCCGTTGTCGAACCGATGGTTGACTTCGGAGAAGATCTGGTACCGCACTTCCTTCTCGACGAGGTTGTCGAAGGGAATGAAGCGGAATTGGCACGCGCCGTTGGCGATCGTGCCGCCGACATTGGTGCAGCCAGGATCGATGATGTTGATCGTACCCGGCGCCGAGGCGCCGACCGGTGTTGCGTTCAGGATTCGGCCCGGATTGCCGGTGGCCGAGTAGCCCGACTGCGGGTTTTCCGCGAACGAGACCCTGGCGACATCGACGTCGTTGAAGCTCGTTTCTGAGCGGAAGTTGTAGCCGATGGTCGTCACCCAGCTCGTGTTCTCGCCCTGCCAGCCATAGGCGACCGAAGCGTTCCATTCGCCGTCGGAGCCCTTGTAGGTCGAGTAGTCTCCGCTGACGGCGAGGCCGGAAAGGTTCCGGTTGGTGATGAAGTTGACCACACCGGCGATTGCGTCGGAGCCGTACAAGGCGGCCGCGCCGTCCTTCAGAATCTCGATGCGGCCGATGGCGGCGCCAGGAATGAGGTTGGTGTCGACGAAGGTCTGTGCGCTTTCGGCGATGCCGTAGGGCGCCGAAACCATCCGTCGGCCGTTCAGCAGCACGAGTGTCCGCGCCGGGCCGAGGCCGCGAAGGTTGATATTGCTCAGGCCTTCCAGACCGTTGGACGAGAACTGGTTGGTCTCCCCGTCGGTCCCGCTGGACACGCCGAGCGTCTTGATCAGGTCCTTGATGGTGGGCGCGCCGACCTTCTCGAGATCGGAGGCGGTGAGCACATCCACCGGAAGGGCGGCGTCCTCCGGGGTGCCGGCGATGAAGGAGCCGGTGACCACGACCTCCTCAACGGTCGCCGGACCGGAGCCCTGCGCCTGTGCGGCGCCCGCCGCCATCAGGCCCACTGCAACCGCGACGGCCGACGCGCCGTACAAGTACCGACCCTTCATCGTGTGTTCCTTTCCCTGCGTCTTGGGCTTGATTGCCCGAGTTTCGCGCTACACTCCTCAATTCTGCCTCGATGCGCGGCACTTCGCTATGATATTTTTGCAACAATTCGAGACGCTCTGCGCGTGTGAGTCCAATCAAATCCAGCTAAGCGGCTACGCGGCAGGGCGCGCGCGCCGCTCGAGGCTTGGGCGCCGGGCGTCGCCGGGCGCCAGTCTCGCAGAGTGGCCTCTAGGTCGGAAACGAAGACGCCGCCCCCGTCTCCAGGGGCGGCGCATCCGGGCCGGGAAGATGGATCCGGATCAGAACTTCTTGGTGAAGCCCACTTCGATGGTCCGGCCCAGGGGATTCCCCTGGGTGTAGTCGTAGTTATACTGGCTCGGCGCGTAGGGCGGATCGGAGTCGAACACGTTCTGCAGGCTCGCCGTCAGGACAGTGTCCCAGGGGGCCTCCCAGCGTAGAACCACATCGTGCTGCCAGAAGTCGTCGGACTTGCCGACCGGCTTCAGGTCGCGGCCCGCGCAGGAGGTGGTGGTGCAGCCCGTAGCCGTGGTGGCGGCCGGGTTGGGCGTGGTGATGAAGAGGGGCGAACCGAAGGCGGGCGAGGTCCCCTCCGCATACCGTAGCTGCCAGCGGACCGAGACCGGCCCGGTGACGTAGGCGACATAGGCGTTCCCCTTAATCTTCGGATAGGAGAAGAAGTCGTTCACCAGGTCGCTGAGACCGGCCCGGTCTTCGCCCGGCGCGATCTCGATCGGGGCTTCCTTCAGCTTCACCGCGCCGCGCTTGTACTCGAGCAGGTAGGTGGCCTCGACGCCGGCTGACCAGGCGCCGTCGAACCAGCCGTCCCAGTCATACTGGGCGCGCATCTCGAGGCCTGAGGTCTCGGTGCCGGGCCCGTTGACCACGAAGCTCTTCAGCCTCGCCACATTGCCGGCGCCGCAGGTCCCGGCGAAGGTGAAGCGCGCCTGCAGGGCCGCGAAGGCGGGATTTCCGCAGTTCACGTTCGAGCCGCCGGGGAACATGGTGGCGAAGAGCCGCCCGCCGCTTTCTTCTGTCAGCTCTTCCTTGAACTTGAAGTTGAAGTAGTCGACCGTCGCGGTCAGGGCTCCGACCTCGAAGATCGCCCCGATGTTGAAGGTGTCGGCCTTTTCAGGCTTCAGGTCCGGATTGCCGCAGCTTTGGAAAGCCCGGTAACCGCCGCCGAGGATCCGCACACCATTGTTGCACTGGTTGCGGAGAAGGCCGGGACCGGGCGCACGGAAGGTGGTGGAGACCGATCCGCGAAGGGCCAGCCAGTCCATCGCCTGCCACCTGGCCGTCAGCTTGGGGTTGGTCGTCGAGCCGACATTGCCCTGATAGGCCTCGTGCCGGATGGCGAAGTTCAGGTTCAGCGCGTCGGTCACCGGCGCCTGGACCTCCGCGAAGACCGCCTGCACGTTGGCGTCGTCGTCGCGGTTGGTGTTGGATCCGAAGAACTGCAGCGGGCCGGTCTCGTCCGCGCAGGCCGGCCGGTCCGGGCAGGGGTTTTCGTCGGAATTGAAGAAGGCGCCGTAGTTCCGCACTTCCTGGTTGTAGCGGTACTGGACGCCGGCCGCCCAGTCGACCCCGCCGCCGGGCAGCTCGAAACCGGTCGACCCGGAGAAGACCGCGTCCAGGACCAGCAGCCGGTTGGTCAGGACGTTGTTGTAGGGACCATACAGCCAGCCCACCACGTTGGGGTTGTTGGCGACCGCAGAGTTGAAGAAGGGATTGGCGGCGCCATTCACCGCGCTGCGGGCCACGCCGTTGGTGAAGGGATTGAAGTAGAAGCAGCCCAGGGCTGCGTTCCCGGCGTTGGTGGTGAAGTTGTTGGTCTCGGCCGCGGTGCAGGCGTCGTTGTTGTTCACCCGGCTGCCGTAACCCCTCAGGGCCAGCTGCAGGCGCTCCACCAGGATGTCCGTGGTGTAGGAGGAGTTCTTCTGCTCCATGAAGGTGACGGCGGTGTCGTACGTGATGGAGTCGAAGAGCGTGCCCTTCAGGCCGCCGGAAATCCGGAAGCCGTCATTGACGATCGATTGGTGATCCGCCCCGTCCGAGAACAGGGGATGGCCGGCGAAGGCCACGGCCCGCCAGCCCAGCTGGGAGATGTCCAGCCCGCGGGTGATCCCCTGGCCCGGATAGGCCGGGTTGGCCGAATTGGCGCCGGCGCTGATGGCGGCGCACTGGGCCGCTGTCAGGGGCGCCCGGCACTCGCTGAGCAGGGCGACGAGGCCCGGATGGTTGGCCGGCACGTTGAAGGGCACCGAAAGGTTGGGGCCGATCGGCGTCGCCGGAGAGAAGGAGGTGCCGCCGACGCTGACCGGGGACGGATACTGGGCCGTCAGGTTGGACGGCGAGATCCGCTGCATCGGGATGTCGTTCTTCGTCCACGCCACTTCGCCGTGGAACGACATGGTGTCCGACAGTTCGAAGTTCACCTCGCCATAGAGCTGATAGTGATCCTCCTCGTTCACCAGGTCGTTGAAGTTGGAGAACTGGAACCGGCAGTTGGAGCCCGCGGTGGCGGGGCTCTGCGCGCTGACGGGCACGGCGATGGTGGCCGTGGCGCCCTGTCCCAGCGTGCCGTTCAGCGGGTTGGGGAAGGTGACGTTGTTGGTCAGGGTCCCGCCAAGCTCGGCGCACCCGTTGTCGCGGAAGGTGGTGCCGGCCACGCCGGCCACGCCGAAGAAGCCGGGGTTGGAGGCGCCCGTGAAGCCGCCCGCGCCGGCGTAACCGGCGAAGTCAAAGGACCTGAGGGCCCAGTCGCGCTCCTTGATGTCCAGACGGGACCGGTGCCGGTATCCTGCGGTCAGGAGGATGTTGCCGTTGTCGAACCTCTGGCCCCAGGCCACATTGGCGCTGTAGTCGCCGTCCGAGCCGTCGATCAGGGCGTACTCCCCGTCGACCTCGAAGCCGTCGAGGTCCCGGCGCGTGATGAAGTTGACCACCCCGCCGATGGCGTCGGAGCCGTAGGTCGCGGCCGCGCCGTCCTTCAGGATCTCGATCCGGCCCACGGCGGCCGTGGGAATGAAGTTGAGGTTGGCGCCGCCGCCCTGGAAGGCCGCCGCGGGGCTTTCCGCCAGCCGCCGGCCGTTCATCAGGGTCAGGGTCCGCGCCGCGCCGAAGCCGCGGAGGTTGATCGTCGCCGTACCGGCGCCGCCGTTGTAGCGGTTGGACTCCCCCAAGGAGGACTGGGACGCTGTGATCGTCTTGACCAGCTGAACGACGGTGGGCGCGCCCTGCGCCTTCAGCTCTTCCTGGGACAGGACGTCCACCGGAAGGGCGGCGTCCTCCGGGGTGCCGGCGATGAACGAGCCGGTGACCACCACTTCTTCGACCGTATTGGACCGGGAATCCTGGGCCTGTGCTACTCCGGCGCCCAGCAGGCCCAGCGCCACCGCGACTGCGGACGCGCCGCACAGATACGTACTCTTCATCTCACTTCCTCCCTTTGTGCTGCAAACCGGTTGTTTCTCCCAGTCTCTGCGCACTAGCCCACCTTGCACTGTCCTTCGCACGGCCGCCATCACAATTTCGCCTGAATTGCAGGGGGGAGACCTGCGGCGCGAACCAGACGGCCTCTGTGGCGGCGCGCAGGCTGGTTTCGATGGCCCTGTTGTGCGTGTGGGCGATCCCGCCGGCGCATCCGGCGCGGACTGCGCGTCGGGGAGGACCGGCCGGTCGAGCCAGGCGTCCGGGGCGTGGCTCACGCCAGCAGTTCCGGCGGGTAGTCGGCGTAGGAGTGCTTAAGAGTGGCGTGGTTGAGCAGCATCTCGGCCACCTGCTCGGTCCCTGTGCCGTCGAAGATGCGGGTCCGCACCCAGTAGGATTCCGTGCGCTTGCTCTGGGCGAGGGCGGCGATCTCCCGGCGGATGACATAGTCCTCGCCGACGAAGAGGGGGCCCTTGATCAGCCGGATCTCCTGGTCGGCGAACAGGCCTACGGCGGGGCCCTTCACCGGGAAGCGGGCGGTATGGGAGGAGTATTCCGCCAGGACGCTGATCATCTCGAAGGGGATGATGGGCCGACCCCAGGGCGAAGCCGCCGCGTCGGAATACCAGGGCGAGGTCTCGGTGATGACCTTCAGCTTGTCGTTCAGGCTGAAGGGGTAGAGGGCGCCCATGTGCTGGTCCGGGTCCATGCGCACCCGCTCCTCGGCGGCGCCCTTCAGGCCCACGTGCAGGTCCTCCAGGATCACCAGCCGGCCGGGCGGGCGCAGGGCGGCCATGCGGCCTTCCAGCAGGGTCTGGCCGTGGTCGGGCCCCAGGCTGGCCGAGGCCTCCAGCACCGGCGTGCCGTCGGCCTTCTCGGCCCAGACGCGGGTGGAGGTCGCGCCGGCGGCGGGGACCTCGGCGAAAGCGCGGACCTCCTCGCCCTCCACCACCATGTTCAGGTAGTGCGACGAGATGCAGCCCCGCTCGAACCAGGCCTGCCCCCAGATCTGCTGCAGCAGGGGCGGGAAGAGGCTGAAGTGGGTCGGACCCTCGATGGGGCCCGCCCGGAAGCCCAGCTTCTCGGCCATGGCGTCATCGTGGATGGAGGCGTGGCCGCCATACTCCTGGTCGGCCAGCATCTGGCGCGGCGACCGCAGGGGACCCTGGATGACCAGCGGGGTGTCGAAGCTCATGTCCTGGGTCCTCTCCTGGTTTTCAGTCCCCGGTATGGGCCGGGGCGCGGATTGTCTCGTCTCCCCTCATCCTATACGGCTTTCGGGAAGGACCAATATCCCCGGCGGGCAAGCCCGGGCGCGGGAGATTTCACCCGGGGGTATCCCGGAGCGCAACAGGGAGACGCGCATGACCACCGGCTTCGACGACATCTTTTCCATCCGGGGCAAGGTCGCCCTGGTCACCGGCGGCTCGCGCGGCATTGGCGAGATGATCGCCGCGGGCTTCCTGGCGGCGGGCGCCAAGGTCTACATCTCCTCGCGCAAGGCCGATGTCTGCGACGCCACCGCTGAGCGACTGGCCGCGACCTATGGCGGGACCTGCATCTCCCTGCCGGCCGACCTGTCCCAGATGAGCGGCATTGAGTCCCTCGCCGCCCGGCTGGCGGAAAAGGAGTCGAGGCTCGACATCCTGGTGAACAACGCTGGCGCCGCCTGGGGCGCCCCCATCGAGTCCTTCCCCGAGGTGGGCTGGGACAAGGTGATGGACACGAACGTCAAGGGCGTCTTCTTCCTGACCCAGAAGCTCCTGCCCCTGCTGCGCAAGGCCGCCGCCGAGGGCGCCCCCGCCCGGGTGATCAACATCGGCTCCATCGACGGCCTGAAGTCGGCGGCCTTCGACACCTTCTCCTACGGCGCCTCCAAGGCCGCCGTGCACCACCTGACCCGCTTCCTGGCCGCGCACCTGACCAAGGAGAAGATCCTCTGCAACGCCATCGCCCCCGGTCCCTATCCGACCTGGATGCTGTCCACCGGCGTGGGCTTCGGCGGCGAGACCGAGAACGCCGACTGGGACAGCGTCGGGCGGGGCAACCCCTCGGGCCGCGTCGGGACCCCTGAGGACATCGCCGGCCTGGCCATCTTCCTGTCCTCGCGGGCGGGCGAGTACGTGGTCGGCCAGGTCATCGCCAGCGACGGCGGCGCCGTGGGCACCTCGTGAAGCGGCCGGCGGCCCTCGTCGCGGGCGCGGCCCTGGGGCTGGTCCTGGCGGCGGCTGCGGCCGTCGCCGCGCCCGTCCCGGCGCCGGGGCCCCTGCCGCAGAAGGGAAGCTGCCCCTTCGGCTACGCCAGCGATTCCCGGTACTGCACCCCGGGATCCGGCGCGCGCTTCGCCCTGCTCAAGGGCCCGTCGGGCTCCTGTCCCTCGAACTATCGCAGCGAGGGGGCCTATTGCGTGGCGGAGGCCTCCGCCCGGCTCGCCATTCCGCGGCAGGGCGGAAGCTGCCCCTTCGGCTACGCCAACGAGGGCGACTTCTGCGTCTCCGGCCGCTGAGCCGCCGGCTCAGCGCCCAGTGAAGACCGGCTCGCGCTTCTCCACGAAGGCCCGGGCCGCTTCCTTGTGGTCGTCCGTCTGGCCGCAGTGGACGTGGTGGGTGGCCTCCAGGTCCAGGCAGTCGTCCACCTCGCCGGCCATGGCCCGGTTGAGGTTTTCCTTCATGTAGCGGTAGGCGACGGTCGGCCCGCCGGCCAGGCGCAGGGCGATCTCCCGGGCCCTGGCCGCCAGCTCCTCGGGGGCGACCACCCAGTTGGCCAGGCCCAGGCGAAGGGCCTCGTCGGCGCTGACCCGCTCGGACAGGTAATAGAGCTCCCGCGCCTTGGCCGAGCCCACCAGCTGGGTCAGGAAGTAGGTGCCGCCATAGTCCCCCGAGAAGCCGACCCGGGCGAAGGCCGTGGTCAGGATGGCGCTCGAGGCCATGATCCGCATGTCGCAGGCCAGGGCCAGGGACAGGCCCGCGCCGGCCGCCGGGCCGGGCAGGGCGGCCAGGGTGGGCTTGGGCATCTTGAAGAGGCGCCCGGCCGTGGCCCTCTGGTTGACCCTCTGCCGGTGGATGGCCTGGTCGATGGTCGAGGCGCCGCCGCCGCCCTGGTTGCTTTCGTCCATGCCCTTGACGTCGCCGCCGGCGCAGAAGCCCTTGCCGGCCCCGGTCAGCACCACGACCTTCACCGCCGGGTCCAGCTCGGCCTTGGCCAGCTGGTCGGCGAGGGCCGCCGTCATCGCCCCGCTCATGGCGTTGCGGGCCTCGGGCCTGTTGAGGGTGAGGGTCAGGACGCCGGAGTCGATGTCGGCGAGCAGGTCCTGGGTTCCGGTGTCGATGGCGGCCATGGGAAATCCTCTCAGTGAAAGACGGGTGACGGGCGGCGGTCCGCGCGCGGCGGTCGATGCAGATACCCTGCGTTCAGTTTCAGGCCCGCGGCGGGGTGGCGTCAACGCCGTATCCTCCGCAGACGGTCGGAAGCGTGGTGCTTGACCCCCGCCGGAGGCGGTGAGACGCTTCATACCGCAGTATCAAAACAGACTTACGCAGGGGCAATACCTGCGACAGGGAGACCAGACATGGGCGACGTGGCCAGCGGTGGAAAGGTGCTCACGCGGGAAGAGGCGCCCTTTGATCCGGACGCCCTGCGCGATCGCTACCGCGCCGAGCGCGACAAGCGCATCCGGCCGGACGGAAACGAGCAGTACCTGCAGATCGCCGGCCGGTTCGCCGACTTCGGCGACGACCCCTACATCGAGGCCCCCATCAAACGCGCGCCCCTGACCGACGAGGTCGAGGTGGTGGTGATCGGCGGCGGCTTCGGCGGCCTGCTGGCCGGCGCCCGCCTGCGCGAGGCCGGGGTGAAGTCCCTGCGCATGATCGAGGCGGCCGGCGACTTCGGCGGCACCTGGTACTGGAACCGCTATCCCGGTGCGGCCTGCGACATCGAGAGCCTGGTCTACCTGCCCCTGCTGGAGGAGACCGGCTTCATCCCCGAGATGCGCTACACCAAGGCGCCCGAGATCTTCGAGCATTCGCGCCGCATCGCCCGGCACTTCAACCTGTACGAGGACGCCTGCTTCCAGACCTCGGTCAAGGACCTGTCCTGGGACGAGGCGGCCCAGCGCTGGATCATCTCGACCAACCACGGCGACGCCATGCGCGCCCGCTTCGTGGTCATGTCCAACGGCCCCCTGAACAAGCCCAAGCTGCCGGGCATCCCCGGCATCGAGACCTTCAAGGGCCACGCCTTCCACACCAGCCGCTGGGACTATGAGTACACTGGCGGGTCGGTCCTGGGCGGGCTGGACCGGATCGGCGACAAGCGGATCGGCATCATCGGCACCGGCGCCACCGCCGTGCAGTGCGTGCCTCACCTGGCCGAGGGCGCGGGCCAGCTCTACGTCTTCCAGCGCACCCCCTCGGCGGTGAACGTCCGCAATGACCAGCCCATCGACGCCGACTGGGTCCGCTCCCTGCCACCCGGCTGGCAGAACCACCGGATGGACAACTTCAACCTGCTGGTCAGCGGCGGCTACGCCGAGGAGGACCTGGTCAATGACGGCTGGACCGAGGCTTTCCGCGAGCTGATCTTCATCGCCCGCAAGGAGGGCGCCGCCGGCCTGTCGCCCGAGAAGCTGGCCGAGCTGATGGAGATCGCCGACTTCGCCACCATGGAGCGCATCCGCGCGCGGGCCGAGGCGGTGGTCAAGGACCCGGCCACGGCCGAGGCCCTGAAGCCCTGGTACCGCCAGTTCTGCAAGCGGCCGTGCTTCCACGACGAATATCTGCAGGCCTTCAACCGGCCGAGCGTCAAGCTGGTGGACACCCACGGCAAGGGCGTCGAGCGGATCACCGAGAACGCGGTGGTGGTGGACGGCGTCGCCTACGAGATCGACTGCCTGATCTTCTCCACGGGCTTCGAGGTCGGCACCAGCTTCAGCCGCCGCTATGGCTACGACATCCATGGCCGCGAGGGCCAGCCCCTCAGCCAGGCCTGGGCGAACGGGGTTCGCAGCCTGCACGGCCTGATGGTCCGGGGCTTCCCCAACCTCTTCTTCCTCGGCTCGACCCAGGGGGGATTCACCGCCAACTACCCGCACAACCTGCGCGAGCAGGCGACCCACGCCAGCTATGTCATAGACCAGGTGAAGGCCCGGCAGGGCCGGGCGGCCGAGCCCTCCGAGCAGGCCGAGTCCGACTGGGTGGCGACCATCATTGAGAAGGCCCGCAACAACCAAGCCTATCTCGAGGCCTGCACCCCCGGATACTACAACAACGAGGGCAAGCCCTACCTGGCCAACGCCCAGAACACCACCTATGGCGGCGGTCCGATCGAGTACTTCCGGATCCTCGCTGACTGGCGGGCTTCCGGCGACCTGCCGGGCCTCGAGGTCAGCTGAGGCCGGCATGGGCCAGCTTTCCCTCGACCTGCGCGACGGGATCGCCGTCATCACCTTCGGCAACCCACCGCTGCAGGTGATGACGCCGGCGACGATGAACGAGCTCAACCGGATGATGCCGGAGCTGCGCTCCGACGAGGTGCGCGCCATCGTCTTCACGGGCTCGGACTCCGCCTACTTCATCCGGCACTTCTCGGTGGAGGAGCTGGACGAGACCACCCGGGGCGGGGGTGGAGGCTGGGACCGGCCCATGGCCGAGATCCTCTACGAGCTGGAGCACCTGCCCAAACCCTTCATCTGCGCCCTCAACGGCTCGGCGGCGGGGGGCGGGCTGGAGTTCGCCCTGGCGGCGGACATCCGGGTGGCCAAGGACGGCCCCTTCCGCTTTGGACTGCCGGAGGTGTCGGTGGGCATCCTGCCCGGCGGCGGCGGCACCCAGAGGCTGACCGCCATCGTCGGCCGGGGCCGCGCCCTGGAGATGATGCTGCGGCCGCGCCTGGTCTCGGCCCAGGAGATGCTGCAGCTGGGGGTCTTCCAGGAGGTGGTCCCCGCGGACAGCCCCGAGACGGCCCTCGACCGGGCCCTCGTCATCGCCCGGGAGATCGCCGGCCGGCCGGCGCGGGCGGTGGCCCACATCAAGCGCCTGGTGCGCGAGGCGGTCTCGCCGGTGACCATGGACATGCTGAAGCTCGAGGGCCGGCTCTTCGCCGACCTCATGCAGCAGCCCGAGACCCAGGCCCTCCTCAAGGGGGTGGCCGACCAGCACCGGGCCGAGCGCGGCGGCTGACATCAACACGGCCCGGCGCAGACCGGGATCCAGAGGAGGACGGGCATGAAGGACTTCAGCGGCAAGATCGCGGTGGTGACCGGCGGCGGCAGCGGCATTGGCCGGGCCCTGGTGCAGGCCCTGACCTCTGAGGGCTGCAGCGTCGCCATGTGCGACATCCGCGAGGCGGACATGCTGGAGACCGTCCGCATCGCCGAGAAGACCGCCGTCCAGGGGGTGAAGATCACCACCTTCGTGGCCGACGTGGCCCAGGAGAAGGAGACCCTGGCCTTCCGCGACCATACGGGCGAGCAGCACGAGACCGACCACGTGCACCTGCTCTTCAACAACGCCGGCATCGGCGGCGGCGGGAGCATGATCAACACGCC
>NZ_JADCBG010000183.1 GCF_020253645.1 Phenylobacterium sp. | reverse complement strand
TCGGCGCAGACGACGGTGTCCTGGGCGAAGTTCTTGGGCACCCCGCCGCCGACCATGAAGAGGCCGGTGGTCCCGGCCGCCAGCTTGATGTCGGTCAGCTCACGGAAGTCGGCGATGGAATCGATGGTCAGGTAGGGCTTGCCCGCCTTCATCCGCTCCACCTGGTGCTTGACCAGGCCGAAACCGGCCGAGGAGTCCGTGAAGGCCGGGCAGAAGATCGGCACGCCCTCGTGGAAGGCGGTCTCGATCAGCGAGGCGGGCTTGCGGGCGTTCCCGGCGGCCAGCCAGCGGCCCATCTCATGGATGAACTCGCGGCTGGAATAGGGGCGCGGCTCCAGCATGTTGGCGATCTCGTAGATCACCGCATCGCACTTCTGGAGCTCTTCCTCGTCGATGTAGGTGTCGTAGATGCGGTCGATGTAGAGCTCCCGCAGGTCGCGGTCGTCGACGTTCGACTTCGCCTGGTAGTGGCGGAAGCCCAGGGCCTCGAAGAAGTCCATGTCGATGATGGAGGCGCCGGTCGAGACGATGGCGTCGATCATCCCGTACTTCACCATGTCCCGGTAGATGTGCATGCAGCCGCCGGCGCTGGTGGAGCCCGCCAGGGTCAGCCAGGTGGAACAGTCGTCGTCCTCGAGGGACATGGACCAGATGTCGGCGGCGCGGGCGGTGTCGCGGCTGGTGAAGCTCATGCCGCGCATGGCGTCGATCACCGGACGGGCGTCGTACTGGTCGATGGCCACGTGCTCGACCTTGGTCGACAGCAGCTCTTCCTTGCGGTTGGTCTTGGGGGTCTCAGCGTTCATTCTCTTCAGGTCTCCGGAGAGGTGAGCGCCCGTCGCAAAGGAAAGGGCGCGGCCGGGACGGAGCGACCGACCGCGCCGGGTGACTTCCGGCCCGCGACTACTTTTTCCGCCGCTTGCGACCGCGCGTCTTGGAGAAGCGGACCACGTTCTGGAGCTCGCTGCGGGGCGCCGGGATGGAACGGCGGGCGAGGCCGAACATGGACGCGGCCGGGGCGTCCTCGCAGACCACGGCGTCAATATCCCCGAAGCCGTTGAACCGGGTCGCCATGGTCACGCCGTAGGCGCCCAGCATGCCGATCTCAATGAAGTCGCCCTCGCCCACGTCCTCGGGCAGCCAGAAGGGTCCGGGCATGTGGTCGATGGCGTCGCAGGTCGGGCCGTAGAAACGGAAGGGCCTCAGGGGTCCCTCCATTTCCCGGACCTCGCCGCCGGTCGACCGGATCGCCTTGACCGGAAAGGGCCAGCGGGCGTGCGCCGCATCGAACAGGCCGCCATAGGCGCCGTCGTTCAGGTAGAGGGCGTCGCCCTTGCGCAGTTCCACGCAGGTCAGGATGGAGGAGGCTTCGGCCACGAGGGCCCGGCCGGGCTCGCACCAGAGCTCGGTGGTCTCATGCACCATCATGTCGGCGAAGCCGCGCTGGATGGCGTCGAAATAGTCCTCGAGGGCCGGGGGGGTCATGCCGGGGTAGATGGAGGGGAAGCCCCCGCCGACATCGACCACGTCCGCGAGGACGCCGGCGCGCACCAGGGCGCGCGAGGCCTGGGCCATGGCGGCGCTGTAGGCTGTCGGACGCATGCACTGGCTGCCGACATGGAAGGAGACGCCCATCAGGTCCTGGGTCGCCCGGCGGGCGGCCAGCAGTAGGGACGGGGCCTGGTGCAGGTCGACGCCGAACTTCCCGGCCAGGGAGTAGGCCGCGCCGTCCGCCTGGACGGCGAGCCGGACGATCAGGTTCAGGTCCGGCGCGCCTTCGGTGACGGCGAGAATCTTCTCCAGCTCCTCATGGGAGTCGAGGGCGAAGGTCCGCACGCCATGGTCGAAGTAGGCGGCGCGGATGGCCGCCCGGCTCTTGACCGGATGCATGAAGGCCAGCCGGGCGTCGGGCGCATGGGCGCGCACGCGCTCGATCTCGGGAACCGAAGCCACGTCGAATGCGGAGACGCCGTTCGCCGCCAGGGCCTCGATGACCCACGGAGACGGGTTCGCCTTCACCGCATAGAAGACGTCGCCCTTGAAATTTTCCTGGAACCAGCGCGCCGCTAGGGCCGCCGCAGCCGGCCGCGCAATGGCGACGGGATGCTCAGGCGACCGCTCACGGACCAGGTCCAGGGGCGTATGGTACGTCTGCACCTCACGCAACCCCCAACGGATTGTTGAACCCAATCCGGCGTTAGCAGCGCTTTTGAGGACATCGGGTCCGCCGGAGCGCGTGGCCTTAGGACCAGACGCCCGCCATGTAAAGCAACAAATTTTCATACAGCGGTGTGGTGCGCGCCTGCAGGCTGGACCGGGGCCGCTGCGCCGTGCGAAGAAGCGGCCGCAGGGGCCAAAAGGGGGCTCCTCTGCGCCGACACGGGGACAAAGCCACCCATGGCCGACAATGCGGTTCTGTCGATCCGGAACGTGTCGCGGACCTTCGGGACCCGGCGCGCCCTCGACAACGTCTCCCTTGAGATCGGCCGGGGCGAGATGGTCGCCCTCATCGGGCCTTCGGGGTCGGGCAAGTCGACTCTTCTGCGCTCCATTTCCGGGCTGCAGGCGATTGACCCCGGGTCTGGGGTCATCGAGGCCTTCGGAGGTCCGGTCCAGTCCTCCGGAAAGGTGTCTTCACGGGTCCGGGAGACGCGCATCCGGATCGGGTTCATCTTCCAGCAGTTCAATCTGGTCGGCCGGCTTTCGCTCTTTACGAACGTGGCGCTGGGCTCCCTTGGGCGCATTCCATTCCTGAGGGGCCTTCTCGGGGCCTGGCCGGCGGAGACCTCTTCGGCGGTCATGGCCGCCTTGGCCCGGGTCGGCGTCGCCGAGTACGCCGGTCAGAGGGCCAACACGCTTTCGGGCGGCCAGCAGCAGCGCGGAGCCATAGCCCGGGCTCTGGTGCAAAGGGCCAAGATCATCCTCGCCGACGAGCCTGTGGCGTCTCTCGACCCCGTCTCTGCTCGAAAGGTCATGGAAATCCTGCGCGACCTGAACCGGACGGATGGCCTGACCCTGGTCGTCACTCTGCACCAGGTGGACTACGCCCTCCGATACTGCGACAGGGTGGTCGCCCTGAAGGAAGGGCGCATCGTCTATGACGGCGTTGCGCAGGGTTTGGACAAGGACCGGCTCATCGACATCTACGGACCGGAGTTCGAGGACGTCTTCTGGGAAGGAGCCCCGAAATGATCCGCAACAGCTTCCGCCCTGAAGGGGATGCAGCGCCCAGCCGGCGCAGTCTCCTGGCCTTTGCCGGCGCCGCTGCACTGGCGGGATGCTCTCCGCCCCCGGCGCCGCCCGCGGATGGCTCCAGCGGCGTGCTCAAGTTCTCCATCGTCGCGCCGGAGAGCGCCTCGAGCCTGGAGACCTTCTGGCGACCCGTGATCGCCGACATGGAAAAAGCCACCGGCCTGAAGATCGAGCCCTTCATCGGCACGAACTACACGGCCCTGGTTGAGGCCATGCGGTTCAAGCAGACCCACTTCGGCTGGTTTACCAACCTGTCGGGCCTGGAAGCCATCCGGCGGGCCAATGGCGAGGTCTTCGCCCGCACCTTCGATCCCGGCGGCGACGACGGCTACAACTCGGTGATTATCGTCCCGGCCAAGAGCACGCTCACCCTCGAAGACCTTCTTCGCTGCGACAAGACGCTCAACTTCGGCATCGGCGACGCCAAGTCGACATCCGGCACCCTGGCGCCCAAGACCTATCTCTTTTCGCCCAAGGGCATCGACATCCAGACCTGCTTCAAGACCCTCAAGTCCGCCAACCACAACACCAACCTTGTCGGTGTGGCGAACGGCGTGCTGGACGCCGCCACCGGGAACACGACAAGCCTGCGCATGCAGCGCGAGCGGGACGCGGAACGCGTCGCGCGGGGCGAGCCGACTCTGGCGGACAAGGTGCGGGTGGTCTGGACCTCACCCCGCCTCCCCGAAGACCCCATGGTCTGGCGCAAGGACCTGGACCCGGCGATCAAGGAGAAGCTCCGCCAGTTCTTCCTGACCTACGCCCAGGGCGAAGGGCCGGAAGCCGAGCGGCAGAGGGCTCTGCTGGCCCGGATTTCCATCGGCGGCTTCATGCCGGCGGATGACAACCACCTCCTGCGCGTGCGCGAGATGGAGGCCACCGAGAACCTGCTGCAGGCCCAGCGCGGAGGGGATCCCAAGCGCATCGCCGAGGCCAGAAGGGCCTTGGAGACCGTCAAGGCCGAGGAGGCTGCGCTGGAGGCCCGCACCGGTCAGTCCCAGGATGCGACCTGAGTCATGACCCAGGCCGCCGCACCCCTCCTGTCGCCGCCCACAAAGCCTTTCGGCCAGCAGGTTTTCGATTTCGTCCTCTGGGGCGGGATCATCCTCCTTCTGATTTCCTCCTTCGGCTCCGCCGAGATCACCAAGTTTCCGCTTCTCTTCTCGAACTCGGAGAATATGCGGCAGTTCGCCTCGGGCTTCGTCAATCCCGACTTCTCCAACTGGCGGGACCTGATCGAGAAGATGTGGCTGACCATCCAGATGGCGATCTGGGGGACGACCCTGGCCATCATCTTCGCGGTGCCGATGGGCCTTCTGGGCGCCCGAAACGTGGCGCCCGCCTTCATACAGCTGCCCGTCCGCCGGCTGATGGACCTGATCCGCTCGGTGCCGGACCTGGTCATCGGCACCGCCTTTCTCGTGGCCGTGGGCCTCGGTCCCTTCGCCGGCGTCATGGCCCTGGCGCTCAATACCGGCGGCGTGCTGGCCAAGCTCTTCGCAGAGGCCGTGGAAGCCATCGATCGGGGTCCCGTCGAAGGGGTCAGGGCGACCGGAGCCTCCCGCCTCCAGGAGATCGTCTGGGGAGTCATCCCCCAGGTGGCGCCGCTCTGGACGTCCTACGCCCTTTACCGCTTCGAATCGAACAGCCGCAGCGCCACTGTTCTCGGGCTGATCGGCGCCGGCGGCATCGGCCAGATCCTGTTCGACAGCATGAACAGCTTCAACTATGCGCTCACCGCTGCGATCTCGATCGTCATCGTTGTGGCTGTCACCCTGATTGACCTCCTGAGCCAGACGATCCGCGCCAGACTGCTCTGAATCCTGTCATCAAAGTGTCATGTTCGGTGCGTAAGGGCCCGTCACGGAAGCGTCACACTCCCTGAACCTTCACCCCGGCCGGAGACCTGAGTTTGGCGAGCCGTTCCCCACTTCGCCCGGCCGCTGCAGCGCTTGCAGCCCTGGCGGGGCTGTTGCTGGCTGTCCCTCACGTCCAGGCGGCGGAGGCCGGGGGTCTCCAGTTCCGCCCAAAGGGGCGCCTTCTGGTCGACTCGGTGAGCCAGGTCGTCTCGCCTTCCGGCGCAGGGGACGTCCGGATGGATGTCGTCCGGGTCCGTCAGGCCTTTCTCGGCCTCGATACCAGGGTCTCGGACCGCCTGATGATCAGGATGGAGGGGGGAGCGGCGAACAATGACGCCTTCGTCTGGGACCAGGTCGCCGTGGAGTATCGGGCCAGCCCCTCGATCCTTCTCGCTGCGGGCAACCTCAAGGCCGCGGGGCTTGAGAACCTGACGTCGACCCGGAGCATTTCCTTCCTGGAGCGCGGCCCCTATGGCGATCTCGTGACGGATCCCTTCACGACTTCGGTGCAGGTCCGGGTCAACGCCGGCTCTCTTGTGGGGACTCTGGCGGCGCAGGGGGACACCTTCAACAATCTTGGCCTGGACTTCGATGGAACCGCGACAGCAGGTGCGCGCGATCGCCGGGCGGTGACCGTGCGGCTGGCCGGATCACTGCAGCCCGGCGATATGGAACGGCTGCACCTCGGCGTCTGGGCGCGGGTCCGGGACTTCGGCGACGGGGCCAGCCGCAGCTACGCCGCCCGACCCGGGACGTCCGCCGGCCGGTCCGGAGACTGGCTGGGGTCGGGGTCCTTCTCTCGCGGTGATTCGACAGCCGGCCTTGAATTCGCCTGGATGAGCGGGCCCTTCTGGGTCCAGGGCGAGGCAGCCCGGCTGGTGGCCGAGCGCAGTCCGAGGGCTGCACCGGGAGGCGATCCCGTCCTGGTCGCCGGATATGTCTACGCGGGCTGGAACCTCGCCGGAGAGGGCCGTGGATACGACGGCCCGAGGGGCCTCGTCTCCGTCCCCAGCGTGCGTTCCCCTCTGTCGAAGGGCGGCCTCGGGTCCCTGGACCTGCTGGCCCGGTACGACTTCGCCGACCTGACGGACGTCCGGGACTCCGCCCTGACCGAGGCGGGGCGATTTTCCGCCCGGCGGGCGGGGGATTACAGCGGCCTGACCCTTGGCGCGATCTGGCGGCCGGAACCCGGATTCCGGGTCTTGCTGAACCTCTCCGAGGCGCGGGTCGAGTACGCCCAGCCCCAGCCGGATGTCCGTATTCGCCTGCTCCAGCTTCGCGCCCAGTACGATTTCTGATGCGTCGCCACACTGTCACATGATCCGGATAAGGGACCAGAAGGGCAGCCGTCTCGCTGCGGATCCGTCTGGCGCCTCGTCCGGGACCTTTCGATCCAGGAGATCTCTTCCATGATCCACGTCTCTTCCCGTCACTCCAGCCTGCCCCGGATGGCTGGCGGCCTTGCGGCGACAACCGCCGCAGTCGTCTTCGCAAGCCTGCTGGGCGCAACGCCCGCCCACGCCGCCCGCGACTACGTCTGGGCCGTGGGTTCCTCTACAGTGTTTCCCTTCGCCACAAGGGTGTCGGAGCAGTTCGCCCGGAAGACCGGCATGAAGGCGCCCAAGGTGGAGAGCCTGGGCACCGGGGGCGGGATCAAGCTGTTCTGCTCGGGCGTCGGTAGCTCCTATCCGGACATCGCCACCGCCTCCCGGCAGATGAAGCGCTCGGAGTTCGACGCCTGCGCCGCCAAGGGGGTGAAGGACATCGTCGAGCTCAAGATCGGCTTCGACGGCATTGTCGTGGCCATGGACAAGCGCGCACCGGACTACGCCCTGACGCCTTCGGCTCTGTATCTGGGACTTGCGGCCAAGGTCCTTCGCTACGGTCAGCACCAGGCCAACCCCTACAGGACCTGGGCCGAGGTGGGCGCCGGTCTTCCCAGGGGAAGGATCCTCGTCTACGGGCCGCCGCCGTCCTCGGGAACCCGGGACGCCTTCGTCGAGCTGGCCATCGAAGCCGGCGCCCTGAAGTACGCCGGGAACAAGGCCCTCCGGGACAGGAACGAGCGGGCATTCAAGGAGGCTGTCCATCCCCTGCGGAAGGACGGCTGGATTGACGCAGGCGAGAACGACAACGCGATTGTCCAGACCCTGACCAAGACTCCCGGCGCCATTGGCGTCTTCGGCTGGTCCTTCCTTGAAGAAAACATGGACAAGGTGAAGGCCGCCAGGATCAACGGCGTGGTCCCCTCCCTGACCAGCATTTCCGACGGATCCTATCCCTTGTCGCGGTCCCTCTTCGTCTATGTGAAGAAGGCCAATCTCGGCGTCACGAAGGGCCTCAGGGAATACCTGACCGAGCTTGCTTCCGACGCCGCCACGGGGCGCGCCGGCTACCTCAAGGACCGGGGTCTGATCCCCCTTCCCGCCGCGCAGCACGAGGCCAACAAGGCCATGGTTCGCAACCTGACCCCCATGGCCCGACCCGCAGCCTGACCCGCCGCCGTCCGCCATTGGCCCCTGCGCCGCAGATCTCCGGGTCTGCGGCGCCTTTCTTTTCGGCGACCGGACCGTGTCCCGGTGGGTGGAGTTCCGGCTTCGAACCTCCACAGGGTCCGGTTCACCTGTGTTGGAGCCCGCCGGGCTCGCGCAGAAGGTTCGGTCCCTCGGGAGCGGACCCTGGAGATCAGGGTTCGTCTCGCCGGCGACGAAGGCGGGTCAGGCGTCGGAGCCGGCGCCAGAACCGGGTCTTCTCGGGCTCTGGCCAGGGCTGGAGATTGCGGACGAAGTCCTCCGCACAGGCCCGCCAGGAAAACCCTTCGGCGAACCGGCGCACTGTCTCGCGGTCCAGTTTCAGGGCCTCCAGGCAGGCTTCACGCAAGCCCTCGGTGGCGGTGAGCGCCAGGACGCCCGCCCCGGATCCCGGGATGATGTCGATCGGACCCGGAGCGGGATAGGCGGCCACAGGAGCGCCGGTGGCCATGGCCTCGAGGATGACCAGGCCGAAGGTGTCGGTGAGAGAGGGGAAGACGAAGACGTCTGCGCAGGCGAAGTGCGCCGCAAGATCGTCGCCGAACCGAGCCCCCCTGAAGATGGCTGCGGGGTACCGGTTCTGCAGGTCTTCCCGCTGGGGACCATCGCCGACGACGACCTTGGACCCGGGCAGGTCGAGGGACAGGAACGCCTCGATGTTCTTCTCCACTGCAACCCGCCCGACCGACAGGAAGATGGGGCGCGGCAGGCCCTCATAGACATCGGGCTCACCTTCGCGGCGGGGTCTGAACTGCTCGGTATCCACCCCCCTCGACCAGGCGGTGATATTGCGAAAGCCGTGCTGGGCCAGTTCATCGCGCATGGTGGGCGTGGCCACCATCAGCCTGCCGGACGGCTTGTGGAACCACTTCATGTAGGCGTAGCCGGCTGACAGCGGCAGGGGCAGCCGGGCCGAGACATACTCCGGGAACCGGGTATGATAGCTGGTGGTGAAGGGCAGCTTCCACTCCACGCAGATCCTGCGGGCCGCGAGGCCGATCGGCCCTTCGGTGGCGATGTGGATGGCCTCTGGCTCGAAGGCCTTGAAACGCTCGCGCACCGGCTCATAGGCTCCCACCGCCACCTTGATCTCTGGATAGGTGGGCAGGGGAAATCCCCGGAACTGATCGGGTGAAATCACTTCGACGGTGTGGCCCATGGCCTGCATCTCGGCGATCACCCGGGTGAGGGTGCGGACCACGCCGTTGACCTGCGGCTCCCACGCGTCGGTGGCGATCAGGATGCGCATCGGCCGGCGGCCGTCGAACTCGGTGCGCACGCTCTCGCGGACCCTGCGCATGGACGGCTTGCGCGGTGGCGGGCCCTCGGTCTGGAGGCGGGTCCAGAAGGCGCCCATCAAGGCCTCCCGGGTCGGGAAGTATCGATAGACCGTCCGCTCGCCGACCCCGGCCAGCCGGGCGATTTCCGAATAAGACGCGTCGTCCAGCCGTCCATCCTCGAGGAGGCGATTCACTGCATCGAGAATCCGCGCCTCGGTGTTGGCCTTCTGCTGGCCCCGGGACAGACCTTCGGGAAGGGTCCTGAATGACGGCATGGCAAGATTACTGCCACGAAATCCGACGAAATGTCAACGAGTTGGAGGTCAGGCGGCGAACCGCGGTTCGGACTCCAGCCGGTGAACGGCGGTGACGCCGCCCCTCTGACGGAACTCGCGGCTCCAGTCGAGGATGATGAGTTCGCCGTCTTCCCTCTCCGCAACGGCCGTGCAGCTTTCGACCCAGTCTCCGTCGTTGATGTACAGGATGTCTCCGAAGCGACGGATTTCGGCCTTGTGGATGTGGCCGCAGATCACGCCGTCCACGCCCCGCCGTCGCGCTTCCTCGGCGACCGCCGACTCGTAGTCCTCGATGAACTGGACGGCGTTCTTGACCCTCAGCTTCAGGTAGGCCGACAGCGACCAGTAGCCAAAGCCCAACCGACGCCGGGCGCGGTTGAAGACGGTGTTGAGGGTCAGCAGGGTGCGGTAGGACCAGTCGCCCACAAAGGCGAGCCATCGTGCGTGGCGCAGCACGCCGTCGAACTCGTCGCCATGGGTCACCAGGAAGCGGCGGCCATCGGCGGTGACGTGGATCGCGTCCCGGGCCACCTGCACATCGCCGAACCGATGCCCGATGAAGTCGCGCGCGGCTTCATCATGATTGCCGGGGACATAAATGACCTCCACGCCCTTCCGGGCCAGCCTGAGGATCTTCTGGACCACATCGTTGTGCGCCTGAGGCCAGTACCATCCGTTCCGGAGCTTCCAGCCGTCGATGATGTCGCCCACCAGGTACAGGGTGTCGAACTCCGCGGTTCTGATGAAATCGAGCAGCAGCTCGGCCTGGCATCCCCGGGTGCCGAGGTGGATGTCGGAAATGAAGACCGTTCGGTACTTGTGATTCGCCGGCGCCATCGCCTTGTCTCCCCGAGAGCGGTGCGTTGCGATGGCGCTAGGCTGATTGCGTGTCACGGGCGTGACGGAACTCTGCGTGATTGCCAAGCTCAGGAGTCCGGACCAGAAGCAGCGCCATGAACTCGACCCGGTCCTCCGCCCCGTCCTCGCGCGCCGGGCGTACTCGAAGGCGCCTGCTGGACGCCGTCGTCAGCCTGCTTGCCGAGACCGGACTGGCGTCAGCAACGCCCGGCGCCATAGCCGCCCGGGCCGGCGTCGCCCGCACGGCTTACCTCTATCACTTCCCGGACAGGACGACGCTTCTTGGCGCCCTTTGCCCCCGCCTGCGCGAAGGGATGCTCGAGCTGTTCGACGCAGCCGGTCGGCCGCCGACCGGCACGGAAGCCTCGGACCACGCCATTGATACCTATTGGGCCCTGCTCGCCGAACCCGCATTTCTGGCCTTTTCCGAGCTGCGATCTGCGGCGCGGTTCGACCCGGAGGTCGCCGAAGCCATCGCCGGGCTCGTCGAGGACTTCGACACTGGCCGACTCGGTGGCCGCTTTGGCGCCTTCGCCCAGGCCGGAGAGGATCCCCGCTTCCAGACAAGCCGGGATCTGGGCCGTTTTGTCCTTGAGGGACTCGCCCGAGGGGGTCTGACCTACGATTCAGAGGATCGCCGAAGGCGCCTGATCTCCGTGGTCAAACGCGCCGTCCGCAGCCTCAACCGCAAGGGCGGCCCCCAGGACCTCTGGCCGGGTTAGGGGCGGGTCGAGTTGCGCTGGCGTTCCGCCGCGATCCATCCGACGAGGCGGGCCTCCAGCATGTCCAGCGGAAGGGGCCCCGCCAGCAGGACGGCGTCGTGGAACCTGCGGATGTCGAAGCGGTCTCCCAGCTCCCGCTCCGCCGCCTCGCGCAGGGAGACAATGCGCATCTCGCCAATCTTGTAGGCCAGGGCCTGGCCCGGCCAGGAGACATAGCGGGCCAACTCGACCTCGATGTTCAGCGGCGACAGAGCGCTTTTCTCGGCGAAGCAGGCGCGCGCCTTCTCGAGGCTCCACCCCTTCCAGTGAATGCCGGTGTCCGCCACGAGGCGGCAGGCCCGCCACATCTCATAGGAAAGGCGGCCGAATCTCTCCCAGGGATCGCGATAGATTCCCATCTCTCCACCGAGTCTTTCTGCGTAGAGGGCCCAGCCCTCGGTGTAGGCGGTGATGTCGGCGTTGCGCCGGAAGTCGGGGACGCTCTGCGCCTCCTCGGCCAGGGCGATCTGCAGGTGGTGGCCAGGGACGGCCTCATGAAGGGTCAGGGCCGGGAGCTCGTACAGCGGCCGCTGGTCGAGGCGCGAGGTGTTGACCATGTATCCCCCCGCGACGCCCCGCGCCGCAGAGCCGCCGAAGTAGCGTCCGGTGGTGTAGGTCTCCTCGATGTCCGCGGGCACCGGCCTGACGCCATAGGTCAGGCGCGGCAGGGTTGCGAACCAGGCCGGCAGCTCATCATCGATCCGCTTGGCGATCCGCGAGGCCTTCTCCAGCAGCTCCTCGCGGCTCCGGGCATAGAAGCGCGGGTCGGAGCGAAGCATGGCCAGAAAGGCGGGGAAGTCGCCCTTGAAGCCGGTCTCAGCCATCACGCCATCCATCTCGCGCCGGATGCGGGCGACCTCATCGACGCCGATCTGGTGGATCTGGTCAGGGGTCAGGGCGGTGGTCGTGTGGTCAGCGACCAGCCAGCTGTAATACGCCTCGCCGCCGGGCAAGCTCCGGGCCGCCAGATTCGGGCGGGCGGCGGGCAGATAATCGGTCTCCAGGAAGGCGACGAAGCGCGCGCGGGCAGGCCGGACCCGGTCGCGCAGAACATTCCGGGCTTCGTCCAGCAGGGCGTTGCGGTCCGTCCCGGCAAGGTCCGCCGGCAGTCTCCGGAGCGGCGCCAGGAGGGGGTCTTCATCGGGCTCCAGGGCGGCGGCGGCGCGCGCCCGCTCCAGGACCTGGAGGGCCGTCGGCCGGGGCTGGGTGAAACCGCTCCGGGCCCCGCGACGGGCGTTGGCGATGTGCGCGTCATAGTAGGCGGGCAGGGCCTTCAGGCGGGCGATCCAGGCCCGGGCGTCCCCGGCCGAGCGCATGGGCAGGCCTGCAGCCACATAGCCAAGGGTCTGGTCGAAGCCGCCGTCCGAGCTGAAGGGCATGCGCGCCTCGTCAAAGTCCAGGCTCGCGAGGCGTCGGGACAGGGTCCAGCCCAGAAAGTCCCGGTTGAGGGCGTCCTCCCCGGTCAGGCTTGCGGGCAGGCCTGCAAGCCGGTCCCGGAATCCGGTCAGGGCGGCCCGGCGTCGGGCGTCCGCCGCGGGGCTCGGGTCAGGAAGCCGGGACAGGGCGTCGGCGTCGCCCCTGCGCCCGGCCTCGAATGGATCGTCGCTCAGGGCCCAGGCCTCGTAGTCGGCGACCAGGGCGTCGAGGGCGGGCGAGGCCGCCACCGCGGGCGCCGCCGACAGGGCCAGGAAAAGAAGGGCTGCACAGCCCAGTCCCCGAAGCCATACCATGACCTGAGCCTCTCCAGCCGCTGAAACCGACCCTTCGTACGCCCCTTGCCCGGCCGCGCCAATGCGGGCCATGGTCTCGCCACAGGGGAGGTGGGACCATGAGCTTCATCACGCGGCGCCGCCAGGTCGACCAGCGTCCGGCGGCGGAGGGCGAACACGCCCTGCAGCCCACCCTGCGCTGGCCCCATCTGGTCGCCCTGGGAGTGGGCGCCATCGTCGGCACCGGCATCTACACCCTGACCGGCGTGGGCGCAGGCCTGGCCGGGCCGGGCGTGATCCTGTCCTTCGCCATCGCCGGCGTCGTCTGCATGCTGGCCGCCCTTTGCTACGCGGAGATGGCCACCCTGATGCCCCACGCGGGCAGCGCCTATTCCTATTCCTACGCGGGCATGGGCGAACTGGTCGCCTGGGTGATCGGCTGGAGCCTGATCCTGGAGTACACCGTGGTCTGCTCGGCGGTGGCGGTGGGCTGGTCGGGTTATGCCCAGGGCTTCCTGGAGGCCCGGGGCCTGGTTCTCCCTCCGGCTCTCGCGACCGGGCTCCTGACGGGCGACGCGGGCGGCCTCATCAACCTGCCCGCAGTCCTGATCACCCTGGCGGTGGCCGGCGTCCTCCTGGTCGGCGTGCGCGAGAGCGCCAACGCCAACATCGCCCTGGTGGTCCTCAAGCTTTCGGCCCTGCTCGCCTTCGTCGTCCTGACCCTGCCGGCCTTCGATCCGGCCCGCTTCAGCCCCTTCCTGCCTTTCGGCTTCGCCGCCCATACAGGCGCGGACGGCGCGCCCCAGGGCGTCATGGCCGCCGCCGCCCTGATCTTCTTCGCCTTCTATGGCTTCGACGCCATCTCCACCGCCGCCGAGGAGGCCAAGAACCCTGGCCGGGACCTGACCCTGGGCATCATCGGGTCCATGGTCGCCTGCGCCGTCATCTACATGGCCGTGGCCGCCGCCGCCCTCGGCGCCTCACCCTGGCAGGCCTTCTCGAAAAGCGACGAGCCCCTGGCCTTCATCCTCCGCTCAGGGGGACATGACCTCGCCGCCACCCTGATCGCGGCCGCCGCCGTCATCGCCCTGCCCACCGTCATCATGGCCTTCATGTTCGGCCAGAGCCGGGTCTTCTTCGCCATGGCCCGGGACGGCCTCCTGCCCCGCGGCCTCGCCCGGGTCAGCCCCCGCGGCGCGCCGGTGCGGGTGACCCTGTTCACCGCAATTCTCGCCTCGGTCATCGCCGGCGCCGCGCCGCTGAAGCTGATCGCCGAACTGGCCAACGCCGGCACCCTGGCCGCCTTCGTCGCCACCGCCCTGTCCATGATGATCCTGCGGATGCAGCGTCCCGACCTGCCCCGTCCCTTCCGCACGCCGCTCTGGTGGATCGTCGGGCCCCTGGCCGCCGCCGGCTGCCTCTACCTCTTCTGGAGCCTGCCGGCCCTGACCCGCTGGCTCTTCCTGGGCTGGAACCTGGTCGGCCTTGTCGTCTATCTGGCCTGGAGCCGCCGCCACAGCGTGCTGGCGGGCAGCTAGGCGCGCGGTCCGCGGAGGGTCCGGAATGAAGATCCTGATGGTCGATGTCGACGGGGTCCTGGTGCGCTCGCATCCCGTGGGCTGGACCAGGGACCTTGAGGCGGACCTGGGCCTTTCGCCCGCCGTCCTCCACGCGGAGTTCTTCGATGTTCACTGGGCGGAGATCGCGGTCGGCCGGGCGAGCCTGCCCGCCCGCCTCGGCCCGGTTCTCGAACGGTGCGCGCCCCATCTGACCGCCCGCGAATTGATGGACTACTGGTTCCAGCACGATGCGGACCTGGACGCGGCCTTCCTCGCCCAGCTCGAGCCGCTCCGGAATACGGGGGTCGACCTCCACCTCGCCACCAACCAGGAGCACGAGCGCGCCGCCTTCCTCTGGAAGACCCTCGGGCTGCAGGACCATTTCACCGCCATGCACTATTCGGCGGATGTCGGCTGGGCCAAGCCCGATCCGGGCTTCTTCACCACGGTCGCCGCCCGAACGGGCCATGCGCCCGCAGACCTGATCCTGGTGGATGACCGGCTGGAGAATGTCGCCGCCGCGCGCCAGGCCGG
>NZ_JADCBG010000182.1 GCF_020253645.1 Phenylobacterium sp. | reverse complement strand
GCCGGAACGTCCGGTCGCTGACCCCAAGCATCTGAGCCGCCAACTCCTGGCCAAGCTCGCCCCGCTCGTGTCGATCCAAAAGCTCCTCAAAACGCATCTGTCGTATGCTCTCGTCGATACGCGCCCGGTTCATCAATCGGCCCTCCACAGAGCCATTCGACAAACCGGACACTTCACGAGCTACAAAGCCCGGTCAGATCACGAGCTAGCCACACCAAAGTGACACATAGGTGCAAGGCAGGTCAGCTTACACTGGATTTAAGTCGCCCTTCGCAAGCCGCTCCGCGAGCTCCCAAAGCGCGGTGATGTTCGAGTCCCAATGAAGTCTGTCCCGCACAGTATCATGGGAGCCCCAAAGGAATTCCGTGTGTTCGTCAGATAGAGCGATTCCCACGCCAGTAGCATCAACTCCAAAGCAATACTCGGGAATAACGTACCGATGTTCGGTCCAGAACCGATGTGCCGGAAAGTGCCGCACGGATACGCTAGCCATGCTGTCCAAACGACAGTAGGGCGCTGACTGAGGGATCCCTGCTTCCTCCTCCGCCTCACGCTTCGCGGCGACCGGGGGAGCCTCGCCCACTTCGCCCCCTCCTGCGATACCTTGCCAATAATCGGCATCGGAGCGCCGCATCACGCAGAACTCCCAACCTCCAGGTACCTGGCGATAAGGAAGGACGAGAACATTGTAGGGTGCACGCATCTCAGCTAGGCCTCTAGATAAGCGCAATGGAACAATACGAACTCACGCTAGGAGATCAGCCAGAAGTTGCGCCGCCCGCGCATTGCTCTGAATGCCTTGCCGCAAGACATAGAACGGCGCGTGATAGTAAAGCTTAGACGTGTTTGACGCATCATCGATCGTCGAGAGGGGCCGGGCTGGTCGCCACAATCCGGCGAGACAGGCGAGCGGTCTAGATAGTGCCGCCAAGGAATCTAAGCGATTTTCATGAAGCGTCGCTGCGGCCTGACATGGAGACATGAGCTCGAGCGTCGCAACAGCGCAGGACTCGTCGAACACCGGGGTGACAAACGCGCGAACCTCGCACTCGGTGCGGACACGCGATCCCCGCAGCGACGCGAGATCGCGCGGGGACAAGACCAGTCGTCCGCCAGCATCAGGAGCGTACCGCGCCAATCGCCATGATCGCCAGGAGAGTCGATGCGAGATCGCCGGAGTCCCGCAGCCTAAGAGCCACCCGGTCGCCGCGCGAGACTCCATGCCCGCGCAGGCCTTGGGCGTAGCTGGCGACGCGTTGGGCCAAGTCGCCGTAGGTGAGGGTTTCGTCGTCGGCGATAACCGCGACGCCGTCCCATCCTGCCGCGGCGGCGCCGGACTTGAGGAGATTATCCGCGGCGTTCACAAGCCTCTCCCAGTCCGCCGATCAGCCACCCATGTCATCGCGGATCGCCAACCAGCGTTTCTGCAGCTCCTCTTCGGACAACGCCTCGACCTGAGTGGCTAGGGTCCAGGTGTAACCGAAGGGGTCGGCGAGCGCGCCGCTCCGATCGCCGAAGAACTGGTCTTCGGGTGCCTGCTTGGCGGTCGCGCCGAGCGACACCGCGTGGGCGAAAACCGTGTCGACGTCGTCCACATAAAGATGGATCGACACCGGCGACCCGCCCATCGCTAATGGACCTTGGTTCTGGAACGCCGGGCTCTCGTCGCAAAGCATCACGAACGCGTCGCCGATGCGCATTTCGGCGAAAGCCACGACGCCGTCGGGCATTTGCAGAATTCGCCCGGGGACAGCGCCGAAGGCCTGTGCGTACCAGTCGATCGCGGTCATGACGCCCGCGACCGTCAAATAGGGCGTCACGGCGGTGTACCCACCTTGGCGCTTTCCCACGACCGCTAGCCTCTCTCTGCAACACTGGGCCATCGCGCGACGACAACACTTTGTCCCGGCCCGGCGCGCGTGGCCGCGAAGGTCACCTCTTACATTTGAGGCTGCACGAAGGGAAATTCAACTTCAAGTCGTGTCATTGACAGCTGACATCGGCGGCCTTGTCCCCGGACCGGCTGCGGGATAGCGTTCGTACATCGGGATTACGCAACCTCCCGGACAGGCCTCACCGCCCAAGCGTTGCCTTTCCCGTCCGTCCTGCGGCGGATGAAAGGGCGTGAGGACTTCATGGCAGACCCGGCGCAAACCCCCGCTTTTCGAGAACTCGTCGGCGCCTTCGCCCGCATCGGATGTCTCAGCTTCGGAGGCCCGGCCGGCCAGGTCGCCCTGATGCATCGCGAGATCGTGGAGGAGCGGCGCTGGCTGACCGAGGACCAGTTCCTTCACGCCCTCAACTTCTGCCACCTGCTTCCCGGGCCGGAGGCTCAGCAGCTGGCCACCTGGATCGGCTGGAGGCTCCATGGTTGGCGGGGCGGCCTTGCGGCGGGGCTCCTGTTCATCCTGCCGGGGGCGATGGTGATCCTGGCCCTGACCCTGGCCTATGTGCTGGCGGCCCAGGCGACCTGGTTCGCCGCCCTCTTCCTGGGGGTGAAGGCGGCGGTCCTGGCCATCGTCCTGCAGGCCCTGATCCGGATCGGCGGACGCGCCCTGGACACCCCCCTGCGGCAAGGGCTTGCGGGGGCGGCCTTCCTGGCCCTTTTCGTCCTGGACCTACCCTTTCCCTGGGTTGTGGGCATGGCGGCGGTGCTCGGGGCGCTCGTGGCGCGGTTGCGCCCGGGCTGGCTGGGACTGTCGCCGCCCACCGATGGCGGCGCCAGGGCCGCTTCGCCCTGGGCGGCGTCCGTCCGAAGCGTTCTCGTCTGGGGGCTGATCTGGGGGACGCCCATGGCGGCGGTCTTCCTGGCGGTCGGTCCCGACCATGTGCTCTGGAAGATCGGCGTCTTCTTCTCGCAGCTGGCTGTGGTGACCTTCGGCGGCGCCTACGCCGTGCTCGCCTACATGGCGCAGGAGGCGGTCCAGGGGTTTGGCTGGCTCTCCACCCCGGAGATGGCCGACGGTCTCGGCCTGGCCGAAACCACGCCCGGACCCCTGATCCTGGTGACCCAGTTCGTGGGCTTCCTCGCGGCCTTCAGGGCGCCCGAACCCTTCACCCCCCTGGTGGCGGGCCTCCTGGGCGCAGGTCTGACCACCTGGGTGACCTTCGCCCCTTGCTTCCTCTGGATCTTCTCCTTCGCGCCCTGGATTGAGCGCCTGCAGGCGTCGGCCTTCCTGCGGGGGGCCCTGTCCGCCCTGACCGCGGCGGTGGTCGGCGCGATCGCGAGCCTGTCCCTCTGGTTCGCCCTGCACGTCCTGTTCGCCCAGGTCGGAACCCTGCAGGCGGGCCCCCTGCGCCTGCCAGCCCCTGAGACAGCGAGCCTGGATAGCCGGGCGGCCATCCTCACGATCGTGGCCCTGGCGCTGGTTTTCGGCCTGAAGTGGGGCGTCCTGAGGGTCCTGGCGTCCTGCGCCGTCGGCGGCCTCCTGCTCCTGATCCTTACCTGACGGCGGCGGGGGGTGACATGCGGGCCGGGAACGGCCTAGGAAGGTGTGGACATGTCCCACGCCTTCACTCCTGACTTCCGCGACCGCATCGCCGAGGCCTGTGCGTCCTTCCCGCGGATCGCCCACTCGGACGGGGACCTGAAGCGGGCGGCGGTGGCCCTGACCCTGACGGCGGCGGACGATGGATCGGGGCAGACCGCCTTCCTGCTCACTCGACGGGCCGAGAGCCTGCGCGCGCATTCCGGCCAATGGGCCTTGCCCGGCGGGCGGCTGGACCCGGGCGAAACCCTTGCGGAAGCCGCCCTTCGGGAGCTGTCGGAAGAGGTCGGGCTGGACCTGCCGCAGAGCGACATCCTGGGCCTGCTGGACGACTATCCCACCCGCTCGGGCTATGTGATCACCCCCGTGGTGACCTGGCTCGAGGACGCCTCGGCCCTGCGACCCAATCCGGCCGAGGTGGCCTCCACCCATCTGATCCGGCTGGACTACATCGCCGCCCCGGACGCGGTGGACTTCGAGACCATCCCCGAGAGCGACCGCCCCCTGATCCGCCTGCGGATCTCGGAGGAACACCGGATTCACGCGCCGACGGCGGCGGTGGTCTACCAGCTGCGCGAGCTGGTCGCCGGCCGCGTCACCCGGGTAACAGAGCTGGAACAGCCCGTCTTCGCCTGGCGCTAGGGGGAACTGTCAAGCTGGACCCGGAGTTACGGTGACATTGGGAGAAATAGATCGTCACTCAAGGCATCGGGACTTGCTATGCGGCAGGCCTGGGACAACGACGCGCGCAAGTCTCGCCATCGGTGGAGCTCCCCAAGGGTGAAGGAACTCAGTCGCACAGGGCGGGGTTTCATATAGTTTCACCGTAACCCCCCTATTTTCCGGACCGATGTAGTGTTTTGAAGACTAACCAAAGGTGGAGGAGTTGACCAGCGACAAGCCCAGCTCCCAAGACCAAGAGAACAGGGAGCCTCAGGTGTTCCTGGCCCGGACGGGTTGGCAATACATTTAAGAGGCAGAACAGTATTAGTATGCCAATTGATATCGCGGGTGCCACGCTAAGGCCAATAAGACGCGGCGCTGTCCAGTTCACCTCTCCGGTTATCCCCCACTGCATCGGCACCCTGTCCTCTTGGCGCAGTACAACATTGGCGCGGATCGCAATGACGATCACCATGAGCCCAAAGAAGAGCGCAATTGCCGGAACGACCATAGAGGCCTCCTGAGTGCTGTATCGAGACCAAGACAATAGCCGGTTTCGCTCGCTACGCGCAATCTCACTGGTGCAGGCTTGGTTGCCAGCAGGTTGTACGATGCACATGGCACAGCTAGAAATCCAGGATGATCGAAATAGCCCAGATGCGTGAGGATCTGATCCTGGGGTGGCGTGCCACATGCGAGGCCGTTGCATCGGAGCGCGTCTATCTTGGCAGAGTAACCCTCCCGCCCTTTGATCCCAACAACCCGTTCCAGCGCAACCACATCAGGAAGGATTGGCCAAGTTATGTAGTGCTGGATCGCGATGCCGTCGTCGGCTGGGCTGATGTCACGCCGGTGGACATTCCAGAGTGCGCGCATCGGGGGATTCTTGGCATGGGACTCCTCGCCTCTCATCGGGGAATGAGGCTTGGCAGCCGCTTGCTGGAGGCCTGCATAGCTCACATGCCCCGCACACAAATGAGCAAGATTGAACTATCCGTCTACAGCTCAAACACAGCTGCGATCGCGCTTTATCGGCGGTTCGGCTTTACCGAATTTGGCATGGTGCGCGACCATCGACGCCTAAACGGTGTAAGCTATGACGCCCTGCTCATGGAGCTGGCAACTTCATCTGGTGCGTGATTTGAATGTCGGAGGCGCCAGGTGTCAAAATCCCAAGCCAAGGCTCAAGGCGCGGCTCTTTGGAGCTGCAACATTAGACCCCGCAACATTCTCTCGCGAGCAGAACTCATGTTTTGGGACTTACGGGGACATTGGAAGAAATAGATCATCGCTCAAGGTATCGGGACTTGTTGTGCGGCAGGCCTGGGACAACGACGCGCGCAAGTCTGGCCATCGGTGGAGCTCCCCAGGGTGAAGGAACTCAGTCGCTCAGGGCGGGGTTTCATACAGTGTCACCGTAACCCCCAGCTTGTCAGGCGACTAGCCGGCTGGAAAGCTCTAACGCGCGCTTACGAGATGCTTCGAACAGGGCGGGCGCCTCAATCTCCTCTACTGCGACACTCATGAGAAGCGTGGCCGTTTCGAGTTCATATAAATCCAAGTGCGCCCCCGCCGCGAGGAGCGTATCGTCATCAAGGCCATATGCCTTGCGGAAGGGTTCGGTGAGGGAACCGAAGGAGCGAAGACGGCCTAGCTCCAACCACGGATCGCCGACCATGGCGTTTGCCACATCAATTATCGCGGCGATGCGCCCGCCCAGTACGCAGATATTACTCGCCCGCAAATCCATATGAAGGAGCGACACAGCGGCGCACTGCCGCTCCTCGAACCGCAGCTTTGCGACCTCAAGCACGCGCTTCGTCGGCAAGTCGTCGCAGTAACGCTTCGCCGACCTGAGCCGCCCCTCCAGCCGCCCAAGCATTTCGGAGCCCCAGTGAACGGGGATTGGCATTGTGCTGACAATAGGCCGGATCGCGTGAATCCGTCGTGCCAAATCGCCAAGCTCAGCCTGCAGACTTGGAGCAAGCTCCTCGAGAGGGCTGTGGGGAATGAGCTCGCAGAGCATCCACGAAATCGGCGAATCCAAGCTACGCCGACGCCACGAGACGATCATAGGGGCTGGAATGCTTGCGCTTTGCAGCAGACCAAGTACCTCAACCTCCTTCTCAATGATGTCTGCGAAATCGACATCGCCCTCATAGCTTGTCGACAAGATCTCGTGCTTTGGACTGCGAACGACGCCGATGATCTCGTTGTTCCGGTACGCAAGGTCGGCCCAGAAATCCACGCCGTCGCGCCAGCTCGTGATCCTGACGGTTTCACCGAGCGCCGTCCCGACCGACTGCGCGAGATTTTCGTGCCGCTGCACTGCAGATTGCGAAATTGTAGATTTGAAATCGGTCTGCAAGTCTATACTCAAGACTCTGTGCTGAAAGACATTAGGCTACGGCATCCGTGAGTTACGGTGACACTGTATGAAGTAGATCGTCACTCAAAGCATCGGGATTTGCTATGCGGCAGGCCTGGGACAACGACGCGCGCCAGCCTGGTCATCGGTAGAGCTCCCCCGGGTGAAGGAACTCTGTCGCTCAGGACCAGGGTTTCGTACAGTGTCACCGTAACCCCCCGGAAGACCCCCTCCGGCCCGCATTCGCGGTCCACCTCCCTCTGATGGGGAGGAATTACCGAGTCAATTGCTCCCCCAAAAGACGAGGAGGTCAAGGGCGGTTCAGGTCGTGATCGCCGCGACGACCGCTTCGAAGACGGCACGGGCCTTACCGCGCATTTCCTCGTCGTTGGCGTCCTGGATCGGGTGATCGACCAGCAGGTAGCGCGCACCCTCCATGCCCAGCGCCTTGCGCTGGACCTCGGCGGCCTCGGCGAACTCACTGGAAGCGATGGAGACGGCGGGAAGCCCCTGGATCTCGAACCATACAGTGTCGTGCAGACTGCACGTCGTGCATGATCCTCAATCGGCGAGGGCTTCCACCAGGACGCTGCATTCCGACTTGATCTTCAGCCGCAGGTCCGAGGGACAGGGCTTGGTGAAGGTCGGCTTGGCGTAGCGCCGGATCTCGTTGTCCGGGAAGCGGTCGGCCAGCAGGCGCTCCAGCTCGTCGAGGAGCACGTTGCCCCGGGGCTTGCTGATGTCCAGGAGGCCGATCACCCCCTCGATGGTTCCCGTTCGCGGGGTGATCTGACGGGCGACGGGCACACGCTCGTCGGTCGGATCCAGGATGGTGGTCATGACTTTCCTCCGAAGTCCGGAAACGAGGCTATCAGCAGTCGATCTTCCTGGAAACGACCGTTGAGCCCATGGCGCCCGTGACCCAGCCGTGGAAGGCGGCCGAGAACTTCCCCGCCTCCGAGCCGGCCACGACGATGTGGATGTACTTGCCGTCGGCGAACTTGGGCGTCAGGGTCGCGAGCATGTCGGCGGTCATCCGGGCGGCGGAGGCGCGCGGGATGCCGGCGCCGGAGACCTCGTTGGACACCATCTCGCTCAAGGGGCGCGAGGTGACTTCCTGAATGCGGGCGCGGAGCCTCTCCTTGGAATAGTCCCCATCGACGGTGAGCGTACGGATGTGCTCCGGACAGACCACCAGCAAGGCGTCCACGGGCATGCGCCGGATCTTGGGCAGGAACATGCCCTCCAGGCCCAGGCCGAGGGTCCCGGCGAGCTGGTCAGGCCTGCGGGACTCCTGGTCGACGATCTGGACCGGGCCGCTGGTCATGGCCAGGGCGGTGACAACGGAGTCCTCCGGGCGGAAACCCCGCTCCACGTGCAGGGGATCCCAGGGCGACCCCTCCTCCCACTCGGCGAAGCACATGGTGAACTTCATGGGGTTGGACATTGTGGAGCGGTCCACGCCCCCGGGGCGCGCGCCGCCGAGGTTGCGGATCACAAGGCGCACCGCCCGCCCGATGGTGGCGTTGGCCCGGTTGCCCGCGCCCAGGGCGGCCAGCTTCATGTTCATGCCGATCCGGTGACGGATCGGCCCGTTCACCACCAGGACGGGCGAGGCGCCCATGGTGGTGGCGTTGACCCCGTGGATGTTGAACTCATCGGTGCAGACAGCCTCGACGGCGGCGATGACCACCGGCAGGTATTCGGGACGACAGCCCGCCATGACGGCGTTGATCGCCACCTTCTCAACCGTGGCCGGGGCCATGTTGGGGGGCACGACGGCGACGACGTCCTGCGGATCACGCGTCGTGCCGGACAGCATGCGCAGGACGCGCTCGGGCGTCGGCGCCACCAGGGGCAGGCCGTCGCTGAAGCCTTGGTCGAACAGGAATTCGTCGACATCGTCCGAGGCGGCGACCTCGATCTTCCTGGCGCGGATAGGGCTGCCCTCGGCCTCGGCCACGAGCCGGTCGTGGATGTCCGGGTCCAGATGCTTGGAGCCGCAGCCGGGCCGCCAGTCCGGCAGGCCGGCCCAGTCCACCTGAGGGGCGGGCGTCCCGAGGGCGGCGGAGACGCGGGCGGACAGGGCCTCCCACTCGGCCTTGACGAGGCCCTCCATGACCGGCGCGGTCACGCCCTCTGCGTCCGTCCAGAAGACGGCCGGTACGCTCTCGAAATCCCAGGCCAGGGAGGTGCGAAGGGCGCTGTCGTCCAGTATGGGCAGGGTCAGACCATGGCGGTCCCGGAGGATCTCGGCGCCATCACGAGCCTGCGCCACGATCCAGACGTCGGCGTGCTCGCCCCAGGTGCGATGGAAGGCCTCAAGGAGGGGGGCGACCAGGTTGCAGGTGGCGCAATCCTCCTTGGCGAAGCAGACAAGGCTTGGACGGCCGGCGGGGAAGCTTCGCACCTCGCCCTCGAGGTCTCGGAGGCTGAAGGCCCCCGGGGTCTTGCTCATGTCTTCATCCTCCAACCTGCCCCCGGTGCGGAGGCCGTTCTGGCGGAGGTGGATGGGAATCGAACCCACCACACGCCGGTGCGACGTGTCTCCGGTTTTGAAGACCGGGGAAGCCACCAGACTCCAGTCACCTCCATCGGGAGGGACACTAGAGCGGGACCGGGGGAGGACCGAAGCGGTTTCTTGAACGGAGAACCTGACGCAAGTCGCCGCGACGTATCGTGTCGCCCCGTGCGTCGAGGAATTCGAGCACCGGGACGATGAATTTTCTGGAGGTCGAGAGGGCGGCCCGCGCTTCCCCCGTTGTGAATTCAGACGGGGGCGGAAACCTCGCCTCCAGGATCTCCAGGGCGGCGTCGAGCGCGTCGAGATGGAAGACCAGGGTCTGACGGAGGGCGTGGTTCCTGAGGGCCGTCATGCGTCCGGAACCGATCAGGAGATCCACCAGCCCGGCCTCGAAGCCGGAGGGATCCGGCGGCGTCACGCCGCCCGAAAGGAAGGCCGCCTCGATCCGGGCGAGCCGGGCCGTCTCATCCAGCGAAAGGGCGGCGAAGGGGTCATGGTCGGCGAGGGCGACCTGGCCTCTCTCGATCCGGAGCGCGCCCGAGGCCAGGAGCCGCGCTTCAACATGGGCGACAAGGTCCGCTGCAAGGCTGCGGGAAAGGCGGGCCCGGTGGGCGCCGAGGGATACATAGGCCCTGGCCGGCTGGGCCTGATGGGCCTCTGCAAGGCTATCCAGGTAGGTGCGGGACGCAGACTCCAGCGCCGCCTCCGTGGCGAACAGGTCGGCGCCGAGGCGTCGCCGCGTGTTCTCCAGCCAGGCCTCGACCTCCCGGGACGGACGCCGCGACAGCCGGCGGGTCTCCGGGAGGGAAACGACTCCCCCGTCCCGTTCGGCGAGGGCGTCGGCGATCCCCTCAAGGTCCCCCCCGGCGGCCGCGGCGAGCAGTCGCCGGCGGGCGTGGAGCGTCCTGGCCCTGAGAACGGGCGCGAGGGGATCGAGCACCTCGCCCCCGGCGAGGGTCTCCGCGGGAGAAGGGCGGCGGAGGATCAGGCGCTGGCCGGTGAAGGCGGGCACAGGGGCGGGAAACCGGAGCTGGGCCAGACCCTCACGGCCCGGCTCCAGTCCGGTGGCCTCCAGAAGACGAACCCGGGCCATGTCCTGTCTCGCCCCCCAGAGCACCTTGACCTCGTCGCCGGAACGCAGGGGGCGGGCGGCCCCGGGCGCGACGCGGAGGAGAAGATCGACACGGCTGGACGGCCCCAGGTCGCCCGACGTGCAGAGCACCTCGCCGACCTCGACCTCCCCCGCGGAGACGCCACGGAGCGCCGCCGCCACCCGGTCGCCGGCTCGGGCCGAGGTCACCGGCTGACCATGAACCTGGAGCTGACGCAGATGGACCCGGCGGCCGGAAGGCTGGAGCACCGCCTCCGCGCCCGTCGTAAGCGCGCCGCCCTGGAGGGACCCCGTCACCACGGTTCCCGCGCCGGGGAGGGTGAAGACGCGGTCAAGCGGCAGGAGGGCGCCCGGCAGGGTCGCCGGCGGCGGACTTTGCGAAGCCTCCAAGCGAAGCGCCGAATGGAGAGCCTCCAGGCCCTCTCCGCTCTGGGCGGAGCAGAAGACGTACGGCGCCGTGTCGGCGACCAATCCGGCGAGTTCCGCCCTCAGACGGGTCTCAAGGGCGGGCCTCTGCGGCTCCGGGACAAGGTCGGCCTTGGTCACCGCCACCAGGCAGGCCTCCAGGCCGAGCAGGCCGGCGATCCGGAGATGCTCCAGGGTCTGGCGTCCGACGCCCTCGGAGGCGGACACGACCAACATGGCCGTCCGGGCTCCCGCGGCGCCCATCACCATGGCCCTGATGAAATCCTCGTGGCCCGGCGCATCAAGGAAATCGACTCCGCCCTCCGGATAGGCGCGCCAGGCGAAGCCGAGGGCGATGGACATCCCCCGCGCCTTCTCCTCGGGAAGCCGGTCGGTCTCGACGCCGGTCAGGGCGCGCACCAGAGCGGTCTTCCCGTGGTTGACGTGGCCGATGACGACTACGCCCAGGAACGGAACGACGCTCATCGGATACGCTCTCTCTTTCGGAACAGACCAGGCCCCCTACCTAGGTCTATCCCGGCCCACGGTCATCCGCCTTGCGCGCCTCGGCGACTTCGGGTTCGTTAGCGCCACCCTGCCGAGGGAGGCCGCCGTCAGCTCCAAGAAACCCCATGGCGTCCCTCAGGACCCTCGCCGACGGCTCCCCGCGGTGGGAGTGGTCTGCGAGGATCCCGCCGCCGCACCCCTGAAGGCCCTCCACGGCGCCGAGGCCGTGACCCGCGCCGTACGGGGCGCCCTGTCCGAGGCCCGCGCCCGGCTGGCCGTTCGGTCGGATCGGGCGCCGACGGTCGCCGACCTCCTGGAGACGGCGGGCCGACGGCTGGCGGACAGCAGGCGCGAGACCCTCTTTCCCGTGATCAATGCAACAGGCGTGGTCATCCACACCAACCTCGGCCGGGCGCCCCTGGCGCAGGAGGCGAAGGATGCAATCGGGATGGCGGCCGACTTCACCAACCTGGAGATGGATCTCGACAGCGGACGGCGCTCGTCCCGGCACGAGCACCTCGACCGCCTGATCGCCGGCGTGACCGGAGCCGAGGCGGGCCTTGCGGTGAACAATTGCGCCGGAGCCGTCCTGCTGGCCCTTGCGGCGCTCGGCGGAGGCGGACCGGTCATTGTCTCCCGAGGCGAGCTGGTCGAGATCGGCGGGGGCTTCCGGGTCCCGGACGTCGTGTCCCAGAGCGGTTCCCGGCTGGTCGAGGTGGGAACGACCAACCGGACCCACCTGCGCGACTATGAGAGGGCGATCACCGACCATCCGGACGCCCGGATTCTGCTGCGGACACATCCCAGTAACTTCCGCATCACGGGGTTCACCAGCACACCGCCCCTCGACTCCCTCGCCCATCTTGCCCACGCGCGGGGCCTTATCCTGGTCGAGGATCTCGGCGGCGGCGCCCTGGTCGACCTGTCGGCCCACGGCGTCCCGGGCGAACCCACCGTGCAGGACAGCCTGAGAGCGGGGGCGGACCTGGTGCTGTTCAGCGGCGACAAGCTCCTGGGCGGGCCGCAGGCCGGGCTGGCTGCGGGCCGCAAGGCGACGGTGGAGGCCCTGGCGGCGCACCCCCTGGCCCGAGCCCTGCGGCTGGACAAGCTGTCGGTGGCGGCCCTGGCTGCCACCCTTCGCCTCTACCTTCCGCCTTCCGATCCTGTCAGGAGGGTGCCCGTGCTGCGCCTGCTGGCGCAATCGACGGACGAACTCGAGGCCCGGGCGGAGAGCGTCAGGGCGGCGCTGGGCGACATTCCCGGCCTCGTCACCGCCACCGTCGCGACCGAGGGATACGCGGGCGGAGGCGCCCTGCCCATGCTCGCCCTGCCGGGCCGCGCGGTGAGCCTTCGCAGTGATCTGCTTTCCGCCGAGGACCTCGCCCTGCGGCTGAGGACCGGCGGGATCCGGGTGCTCGGGCGGATCGATCACGAGACCCTGCTGCTCGAAATGCGCACGGTGGAGACCCATCAGGCGCCCGCCCTGGTCGAGGCGGTCCGCGCCGCCCTGGGCGCTCCGGAAGTCCCGCCCCCGGCCCATCCGCCCGATACCCCTTCCCCCGGCTGAGGCGCACCCACATATCCGCTGGGCCGTTGCGGCCGGACGCAAGGTCCGGGCGGCGGCGGAGCCCCTCTGTGCCTGACGCCCTGATCTTTCCGCCGACGCGCGCCGACGCCCTGGATCGGCTTACCCGCTTCGCACCTGCGGCGGGCCAGGCCTATGCCGAGGGACGGAACTTCGATCCGGGGCCGGAGCAGGACGGGACGGTCTCGCGCCTTTCGCCTTATCTTCGTCGCCGCATGATCAGCGAGGCCGAGGTCATCGCCGCTTCGCGGTGCGCGCATGGCGATGACGGGGCGCACAAGTTCGTCCAGGAGGTCCTCTGGCGAACCTACTGGAAGGGCTGGCTGGAAATGCGCCCGTCGGTCTGGTCCGGCTTCCTCGAGACCTGCGAGCGCCAGAGGGACGACCTGTCGGACCACGGGGCCCTTGCCGACGCCGAAGCGGGGCGGACGGGCCTGGAGGGCTTTGATGACTGGGCCCGCGAGCTGGCCCGGACGGGATACCTGCACAACCACGCCCGCATGTGGTTCGCCTCGATCTGGATCTTCACCCTGCGCCTGCCGTGGGCCCTCGGGGCGGACTTCTTCCTGCGTCACCTCCTCGACGCCGACCCGGCCAGCAACACCCTGTCCTGGAGGTGGGTGGCGGGCCTGCACACCCCCGGCAAGACCTATCTGGCGACCCGTGAGAACATCGCTCGCTTCACCGGAGGGCGGTTCGCGCCAAACGGGCTCGCCCGCGAAGCCGTCGCCCTGGCGGACGCCCCGCCGCCGCTGCCAAAGCCGCCGCCGCCCGCCGCACAGAGGCCGCCGCCCGGCTCCTTTGTGTTGCTTGTCACGCCCGAGGACCTCGATCCGGAGCCGGGCCTTCTGGATGAGAACCAGAGGCTCGCCGTCGTCGTGGCCGATGACCCCGGACTGTCCTCCGGCGACCTCGCCTTCCGGTTCACGCAGGGCGCTGCGCGCGATGCGGTCGAGCGTCTTGCAAGCCGGCTGGAGGGTCCGGTCGGCCTCCTGCCGGATCTGAGTGCGGAGAGCCTCGCCGCCGCGGCGCGCAGCGCCGGGTTGAAGCGGATCGTCACGCCCTATGCCCCTGTCGGCCCGACCGCCACCGCCCTGGCCCGGCTCGCCCCCGCCCTCGCGCAGGAGGGACTGGAGATCGTCCAGGTCCGCCGCGCCTGGGACGACCGCCTGTGGCCGCACGCGCGCGCAGGCTTCTTCGCCTTCCAGAAGGCGATACCCGCCCTGCCCGGTGTGGAGGCCGGGGGATGACCGGTCCGCTGCAAGTGGTGTGGTTCAAGCGCGACCTGCGCGTGGAGGATCACCAGCCGCTGGCCCTGGCGGCGTGCGAGGGACCCGTGCTGCCGCTCTACATCGCCGAACCGGGCCTCTGGGCCCAGCCTGACGCCTCAGGTCGGCAATGGGCCTTTGTCACGGAGTGCCTGGGGGAGCTGACCCGGGCACTTGGACGGCTGGGCCAGCCCCTGTGCATCGAAATCGGGGAGGCTGTGGAGGTGCTGGGCCAGATCCATGCGCGCCACGGCGTGGCCGCCCTCTGGAGCCATGAGGAAACGGGGAACGACTGGACCTATGCCCGCGACCGCGCCGTCGGCGCCTGGGCCCGGGCTGCGGGCGTGCCCTGGAAGGAAGTGCGGCAGTCCGGGGTCATCCGCAGGCTGAAGTCCAGGGACGGCTGGGCCAGGGCCTGGGACCGCGACATGGCGGAACCGGTGACACCGCCGCCAGCGGCCCTGCAGCCCCTCGGCGGCGACTGGTCGGATCAGGCGCCCTCGGCCGAGGCGCTGGGCCTCGCCCCGGATCCCTGCCCGCTTCGCCAGCCCGGCGGCAGATCGAGGGGCCTGGGCATGCTGTCGAGCTTCCTCGAGGAGCGCGGGCGCGACTATCGGAAAGAGATGTCGAGCCCGCTGTCGGCCTTCCGGTCCAGTTCGCGGCTCTCGCCCCATCTCGCCTGGGGGACGCTCTCCATGCGCGAGACAGCGCAGGCGACGTGGGCGCGCCAACGCGAGGTCAAGGCTCAGGGATCGCCTGAGGCCCAGGCCTGGCGGGCCTCCCTCGCCTCCTTCTCGGGGCGCCAGCACTGGCGGGACCATTTCATCCAGAAGCTCGAGGACGAGCCGCGACTGGAGTTCGAGAACCTGCATCCCGCCTACGACGCTGTCCGGTCCGGCGTCGCCGACCCGGTCAGGCTGGAAGCCTGGCGCCGGGGTCAGACCGGTTATCCGTTCGTGGACGCCTGCATGCGGGCGCTGGACGCCCACGGCTGGATCAACTTCCGCATGCGCGCCATGCTCATGTCCTTCGCCAGCTATCACCTCTGGCTTCCCTGGCGGGAGAGCGGCCTGCACCTGGCGCGATGCTTCGTGGACTACGAACCGGGAATCCACTGGCCCCAGGTGCAGATGCAGTCGGGCACAACGGGCATCAACACGATCCGCATCTACAACCCGGTCAAGCAGAGTTACGACCAGGATCCGGAGGGGGCCTTTGTCCGCGCCTGGGTGCCCGAGCTGGCGGCGGCGCCTGACGCCCTGGTTCATGAGCCCTGGCGCTGGGAGGGCGCCCGGTCGCTGTCTTACCCTCCCCCCCTGGTCGACAATGCGGCCGCCATGCGCGCGGCCCGAGAAACCCTCCACGCCCTGCGCCGGGACAGCGGCCATCGCGCCGTCGCAGGGACGATCGCCGCCCGACACGGGAGCCGCAGGTCCGG
>NZ_JADCBG010000181.1 GCF_020253645.1 Phenylobacterium sp. | reverse complement strand
GTCTCGGTGGCGGAGGAGCGGGGCTTGGCGAACTGGCCCGCCATCCGCCCCACCTTTACCACCGGCTTGCCCCCGGCGAAGGTCAGGACCACCGCCATCTGCAGGATCAGGCGGAAGGTGTCGCGGATGTTGTCGGCGTGGAATTCCTTGAAGCTCTCGGCGCAGTCGCCGCCCTGCAGAAGAAAGGCGCGCCCGGCCTCCACGTCGGCGAGGAGAGACTTCAGCCGACGCGCCTCGCCGGCGAAAACGAGGGGCGGCATACCCCTCAGGATCTGCTCGACAGACGCGACGGCGGCGGCGTCCGGATAGTCCTCAGGCATGTGCTTGCCGGGACGAGACCGCCAGGTGGAAGGGCTCCAGTAAGGGCTCATGGTGTAACTCCGCGCCCGCAGAGACGGGCGCGGGTTTCTATACGGAATGGCCTGAAAGGTCGATAGGTCTGGCGCGCAGGACCAGGATCGAGACCAGGGCGCATAGGGCCCCGAGGGCCATCCACCACCCCTGCCAGACCCCGAAGCTCACGGCCCCGAAGGTCAGGTAAGCCGTCGCCGCCGCGCTGGCGGAGGCTGCGGCGACGCCGGGGCGCGGTCGGGAAAGCCCGCTGAAGACGGTGGCCCAGACCAGGGCGGCGGCGACGGCGCCGATCAGCCCCAACTCCATCCAGACCTGCAAGGCGGCGTTGTGGGGGTGTAACTGGATTCCGGGTCCAAAGGCGCGACTGGCTTCGAGCCCCCAGCCGGTCAGGGGACGCGCCGCGATCCAGTCCACCGAACGCTCCCAGTATCCGATCCGCAGCCGCCACGACTCCGACAGCGTGCCGGCCAGTTGCGAGCCGAGGCCGATCCTGAAGACGCCCGCGAGGAGCCAGGGCGCCACCAGAAATCCGGCCGCAACGGCGGCCGCCAGAATCCGGGGCCCAAGGACCGGCGCCGCCCCGACCAGGCCCGCGGCCACTGCACCCAGTCCAAGGGCCAGGATTGGCGCATCATAGCCGAATACATGAGCGGGAACGGCCACGCCTGCGAGCAGCAGAATGGCGAGCAGTCCCCGTCGCCATCCTGTAGTCGCGGCGACGGCCAGGGGCGCCAGGAGCGTCAGGACGTAAAGCCCCTGCGCGACATTCTTCACGGCTTGGTCGGGTCGGACCGCCTGACCCAATGACCCCAGGATCGCCTTGTAACCAGCGGCTCCGGACGCCGCCTCGGCCAGAAGGATCAAGGCCAGACCCGTAGCGCCGGCGACCAGAAGTCTCAGCAGACCAGCCAGGCGAACCTCAGGAACAGAGCGGGCGGCGCTGATCGCCGCCCCGTAGAGCGTCAGCATTAGCACGAGCTTGAGCCCGGTCTGGCCCTCCAGATCCGGCGCTCGCCAGGGGCTCCAGAAGACCGAGGCGCAGGCCCAGACCAGGGCGGTGAAAAGCGCGAGGAGCAGAGCCCGGTCAGCGGTGCGGACCTGGAGCCAGGGCAGGGTCAGGAGCCCCGCAAGGGCGACGGCGGGTGCAAATCCAAGGGCGCCCACCCAGCCGAGAAGCGGGGTCAGGATCAGGAGGCCGGCTAGAACGCCGGCGATCCAGCGGTCCCCCGGGCGCAGGGCGGCAGGGTTCAAGCGGCGGGCCTGGGCACGGGCTCGCTCAAGGTCACGAGTTCCTCGGCGAGGGTTGGATGGACGGCGCATGCGGCGTCCCACTGGGCCTTGGTGACGCCGAGCTTCAGGGGAACGGCGGCCATCTGGATGATTTCCGGTGCGTCCGGACCGACCACGTGGCAGCCCAGAACCCTCTGGCTGTCGGCGTCCACCACCAGCTTGACCAGGGCCTGCTCCTGGCCGCCATAGAAGGTCTCCTTCATGGGCCGGAACCGCGACCGGTAGACGTCGATGTTGGGAAGGGCGGCCCGGGCCTCGGCCTCGGTCAGGCCCACCGTCCCCACGGGCGGCTGGCTGAAGACGGCGGAGGCCACGGCCTCGTGGTCGAAACGCGTCGGCTGGTCATAGAACTCGGTGCGGGCGAAGGCCGCGCCCTCGCGAATGGCGACAGGGGTCAGGTTGATCCGGTCTGTGACATCGCCGACGGCCCAGATGCCGGGGGCCGAAGTCCTCGACCATTCGTCAACCTTGATCGCGCCGTTCGGACCCGTCCCGACGCCCGCCGCCTCCAGTCCGAGACCGCCGGTATGGGGCTTCCGGCCGGTGGCGAGCATGATCTGGCCGGCCTGGAGGACCTGGCCGTCCGAAAGTCGGCACTGCAGGTCGCCCTCCCGGTCCGAGATCGCCACCGGGTGTGCGCCCAGGACGAGCTTGACGCCCCGCCTCTGAATCTCGGCGGCCAGGTGGGAGCGGATGTCCTCGTCAAAGCCCCGAAGAATCTGGTCGCCACGATAGACAAGGGTCACGTCGACCCCCAGACCGTTGAAGATGCCGGCGAACTCCACTGCGATGAAACCACCGCCGACGATGACCATGCGTTCCGGCAGGGCCGGCAGGTCGAACGCCTCCTCCGAGGTGATCGCGAGTTCCACCCCAGGGAGGTCCTGCGGCTTCCAGGGCCGGCCGCCGGTGGCGATGAGGATGCGCTGCGCGGTCACCCGCCCGTAACCCGCGACCTCAAGACTGTTGGGTCCGGTCAGGACGGCCCGTCCCTCGATGATCTGAGCGCCCGCGCGCGTCAGGTTGGCGACATAAAGGCCCGAGAGGCGCGCGATCTCACGGTCTTTGGCCTCGCGAAAACGGGTCCAGTCGAAGGTCGCGCCGGACGCAGACCAGCCGTAGCCCTCGGCGATGTGGGCGTAGTGGGCGAACTCCGAGGCGTAGACCATGAACTTCTTGGGCACGCAGCCGCGAATGACGCAGGTCCCGCCCACGCGATATTCCTCGGCCACGGCGACCTTCGCGCCCCTGGCCGCAGCGAGGCGCCCGGCGCGGACCCCGCCGGACCCGGCGCCGATGACGAAGAGGTCGTAGTCGAACTGGCTCATGGTCTGGCTCCCCGGGACGCAGGCGGCGCGACCCTAGAGCATATCAGCCCGCTGTTGAATGCCGGCCGCATCCGGCGCCGACCCCGCAGCGAGGCCCTGAGGGGGTCCGGGACGCCGTACGCAGCGGAGGCGCGCACCCTAAGGCTCGATCTCCGTCACCCCGTCATCGGTGGCCAGGAGCGCAAGGTCCGCAAGATCCAGGAAGAGACCATGGTCGACCACGCCGGTGACCGACTTCAGGGCCGCGGCAAGGGCAGCCGGGGCGTCGATCCGGCCGCAGGCGACGTCGTAGATCACGTTGCCGCCGTCGGTCAGGACTGGCGCACCCTCCTTCACGCGCAGCCGCGGCGCGACGCCGATGTCGCATTCGGACAGGGCGTCGCAGATCCGGTCGAAGGTGGTCCTGTGCCCGAAGGCGACCACCTCCACAGGCAGGGGAAAGGCGCCCAGGCGGGCGACGCGCTTGCCGGCGTCGGCGATGACCACGCAGCGACGCGAGGCCTCCCAGACCAGCTTTTCACGCAGCAGGGCCGCGCCGCCGCCCTTGATCAGCGACAGGGCCGGACCGATCTCGTCCGCGCCGTCCACGGTCAGGTCGATGGGGCCGGTCTCGCCGAGCTCCGCCACCCGGATTCCCAGCTCCCCCGCGAGGGCGGCGGTGGCCCGGGAGGTGGAGACGCCGACAATATCCAGCTTCCGCGCCGCAAGGGCGCGGACGAACCATGCGGCGGTGGAGCCGGTGCCCAGGCCCACGACCATGCCTGGCTGGACAAGGGCGGCGGCGGCCTCGCCCGCGGCCCGCTTCTGACCCTCGACGCTCATGAGCCGGCCTTGCCCTTGCGCGCGGCCTTCTCGGCGCTCTTGCGGGCCCGGAAGGCCGCGGCCCAGCCAGCCTTGTTGCTCTGTTCGCCCCGGGCCACGGCCAGGGCGTCGTCAGGCACGTCACGGACGATGACCGAGCCCGAGCCCGTGATGGCGCCAGCCCCGATGGATCGCGGGGCGACGATGGCGGTGTTGGAGCCGATGAAGGCGCCGGGCCCGACATGGGTCTCGTACTTGTCGAAGCCGTCATAGTTGCAGAAGATCGTCCCGGCGCCGATGTTGGCCCCCGCTCCCACCGTGCCGTCGCCGAGGTAGGCCAGGTGATTGGCCTTGGCGCCCCTGTCCAGGCGGACCTTCTTGACCTCGACGAAGTTGCCGATGTGGACGTCCTCGCCGATGTCCGCGCCCGGACGAAGCCGAGCGTAGGGACCGATGAGGGCGCCCGGCCCGACCCTGGCGCCTTCCAGGTGGCTGAAGGCCCGGATCACCGCCCCGCTCGCGATGGAGACCCCGGGGGCGAAGACTACATAAGGCTCGATCTGGACGCCGGGTTCGATCTTCGTGTCCCAGGAGAAGTGCACGGTGTCGGGCGCCGGCATGACGACCCCCTCGGCGAGGAAGTGCGCCCGCCGCCTGTTCTGGAAGATAGCCTCGGCCTGGGCCAGCTGGACCGGCGTGTCGGCGCCCATGACGGCGCTCTCGGGGGCGTAGTGCGCCCGCACCAGCGCGCCATCGGCGGCGGCGATGGCGATGGCCTCGGTCAGGTAATACTCGCCTTTGGCGTTCGCATTGGTCAGGCGCGAGAGCCAGCCGAAGAGACGTGTCCGGTCCGCGCACAGCATGCCGGCGTAGCAGGCCCGCACAGACAGCTCCTCCGGCGTGGCGTCCCGCGCCTCGACGATGCGCAGAACATGGCCGTCGGACGCGGCGATGATCCGCCCGTAAAGCAGGGGGTCGGCGGGCCTGAAGCCGAGCAGGCCGAGGTCGGTCCCCGACGAGCGAAGACTGAAGAGAGGATCGAGGTCGACAGGCTGGAGCAGAGGGCAGTCGCCATTGACCACCATCACGTCGCCGTCGAAGTCCGCCAGGGCGGGCCCTGCCGCGAGGACGGCGTGACCCGTGCCCAGCGGCGGGTCCTGCACCGCGACGGCGGCGGGACCGAGCCGCACCTCGACAAGCCGGCGGACCTCCGGGCTGTGCGTCCCGACGACCACCACGACCCGCTCGCAACCGGTCTCCAGGACAGTGTCGATCACCCTGTCGAGCAGGGTGCGCCCCCCGACGCGGTGCAGCATCTTGGGGATGGGAGACTTCATCCGGGTCCCCTGCCCGGCGGCGAGGATCACGGCGGCGCGGGCGGTCATGGCGGAAACCCCGGAATCGCAGGCGAGATTGCAATCATGGCGGCTTTCGCCGAAACCGCCAGTGGGGTCCCCTTCCCGGGACCTTCTTCGCAGGAGCGTCCATGCCGTCTGCAGCACAGCCCCTGGCCGGCGCCGTCATCGCCTTCGACCTCGACGGCACCCTGGTGGATTCGGCCCCTGACCTTGTGGGTACGCTCAACCACCTGCTCGGGGAGGAAGGGATCGCGCCCCTGCCCTTCGACCAGGGACGCAGCCTGATCGGGCACGGCGCGCGCCGGCTTATCCAGCGCGGTTTCGAGGCCCAGGGCCTGGCGGTGGAGGGGGCGGATCTGGAGGCCCTCTTTGAGCGGTTCATCGCCCACTACAACCTGCGCAGCGCGGACCTGACCCGGCCCTTCCCGGGCGTGCCCGAGAGCCTCGAGGCCCTGCGGGCTGCGGGCGCCAGGCTGGCCGTCTGCACCAACAAGCTGACCCGGCTATCCCTTCCCATCCTGGATGCCCTGGACCTATCCCGCCACTTCGACGCGGTGATCGGCGCGGACCTCGCTCCGGCCCCCAAGCCCGACCCGCGGCACCTGGAGCTGGCCGTGCAGGCGGCGGGCGGCGACCTGCGCCGCGCCCTGATGGTGGGGGACGCGGGAACCGACGCCGGCGCCGCGCGGGCGGCGGGAACGCCGCTGGTCCTGGTCAGCTTCGGTTACACGGAGGTCCCGGTCCGGGAACTGGGCCCCGACCGGCTGATCGACCATTTCGACGAACTGGTCCCGGCCTGCCTGGAGCTTCTTCCGCTGCGGTGATCCCGGGCCTCTCACCCCGGTCGGGGCGCCGGCGGCCCGGCAGGGCTGGCTTGCGGCGCACAGGCGGGCAGGCTATAGCCGCAACCCTTCCGGCGGATGCGTAGCTCAGCGGTAGAGCACCTCGTTCACACCGAGGGGGTCACAGGTTCGATCCCTGTCGCATCCACCATTCCTTCCGCCGCTAAACCGGCTTGAATTCCCTTCCCGCGAATTTCTTCAAGAAGTCCGTCGGTTAGGTGGCTATGTACCCCTGCGCTCGGCTCTCCGAGAACCGCCGTTCGAGCCGAATGGTCTCATCAGGCGCTGGCGAAAGATCTCCGCCTTCGTATTGAGCCGCATCGCTACGCCACAGATTGAAGCGTACAGGCGCACACGGCTTGCTTGGTGCGCAAGCCGCCTCGCCTCAGAAGTCGTGCGGGTCACTCGGCGGGCGCCTTCGGAGGACCCGAACTGGGTGCGCGCTCCGGGTTGGAAGCGCCGAAGCCGTTTCAGCCCTCAAGCTGTTCCGAGGAAAATGCGTTGATAATCTGCGGCAGCGACGCGGCGGCGCGGACCGAAGCCTCCAGTTCATCCAGGAGCTCTTGTTCCTCCCGAGGCGGACCGGCTTCGCCGGCGATCGCCTCATCGTCGCGCCAATCGTCTGGATTGGCCTGGATCGACGCGGCCACGCGGTCCTTCACCTGTTCCAACGTCATCGGTTCGAGCGCCTCGACCTGCTGATCGATCCGGTGAACGCTCTGCTGGACGAGGAAGCGGAGCAGTCGGCCCCAGAATGGTCCGACAACGCCTTGGTCGATGACGCTGACGACCTTCCAGCACTGCAGGTCGGGCCCGACCAACACCATGCCTACCCGCGATCCATGCTGCAGGTCCCATGACGTGCAGGTGGAAAAATCCTCAGGGGTGAGAAAATAGTCCACCTTTTCACGTCCCGCCTCGGAATACCGACCGACGTCGCGGCGAAAAGCCAGGGCGGGAAAGGTCAGGCTCACCGGCGCTTGTCCGACTGAGCCTTGGCCGCTCCGGCTGGATGACCGACAGCGGCGCCCGTACTCACCTTGGACCAGGTCGGTGTGCCGTGGACGTACCGTTCGACCGCGTTGAACTTTGGCTTTCCCTTGTAGGAACCCGTCAGTCGCCCATGCATCTCAGCGCCCGCGGGCCCCTCGGGCATGGCCTTGATGTTCAACGGCTGGTTCTTGACCCATTCGGGCACGCTCTTGCCCCAGCCGTTTTGCGGAATGGCCCAGTGGTGTCCGTGCTGGCCCTTCTTCAGATAGCCCTGCTTGCCCATCCAGGGCCGGACCTCCCTCTTCCAGGAGTATGGCGCCTTGCTGGCTGCATTCCGCGCGATGTAGACACCGCCTTTTGCAGCACCCTTAACGATCGAGCCGGCGAGAAACAGATCAGAGGCGGCGAGCGCTCCGTTCAGGGCCGCGCCCGCATAGTCCCCCTCCTGGAAATCGGCCACGGCCTCTCGGCCCGACCCCCAAACCGGAATCAGAGACTCGGCGAATCCAGGATGGCCGACCGAGCTCACTGGTGGTCGAGCGACTGCGGCTTCAGCGCGCTCTCGTTTCAACCGTTCTTGCCTGATCATCTCATCGTAGCGTTCACCTGCCGGGTCCGGAACGGAACGCGGCTCTCCTTTCGGCATCTGCGCCATCGAGCATCCTTCGCCATGTTGTGATTGCAGCGCTCGCGACCGGCCAAGCCGCGGCGGCGCGAGTCAAACCATGCTACGAACCCACCGGATAGTCAAGAACAAACGGAGAACAATTCTCGCTATTGGGAGATCTTTGACGTCAGGACTGCGCACACCACCACTCGCCCGCCCACCACCTGCTGCATCAGCGGGTGGAGTGAAGCAAAGGCGGTCTTCAGGCGCCGTCACGCAACTGTCGCCGGATCGTCACCCGACAGGAACGGAACTGACACTCGAGCGACATGTCTGAGAGGCAGGCAAGGGGCCTACCGGAGGCTCCATGTCACTTCACCGACTCCCGAACGCCCGTCGCCCCATCCTGCTCGCAGGCGCAGCCGCCATGGCGCTGGGGGCATTCGCCCTGCCTGCACTCGCCGAGGATGCAACAGACGAGGGCATGCTCTCGGAGGTCATCGTCACCGCTGAGAAGCGGGAGACCAACCTTCAGAAGACCCCTGTGGCCGCCTCGGTGTTGGGCGCGGAGCAGATGGCGGACCGGCGGATCCAGAGCCTCGCGGACCTGACGACCGGCATTCCGTCGCTTCGGATCGCGCCCTTCTTTTCCCGCACCTCCGCGCTCACCGTCGGCATCCGCGGCATCGTCCCCTTTGACGCCAATCAACCGAGCCGGGATGCGGGTGTCGGGGTCTATATCGATGGGGTCTACCTCGGCCGCTCGCAGGGCCTCGGCGCGGCCCTCTACGACATCGAGCGCATCGAGGTGCTCAAGGGACCTCAGGGAGCCCTGTTCGGAAGAAACTCCACGGGCGGCGCCGTAAGCATCGTCACCCGCAAGCCGACCGGCGAACTGGGCCTGCGCCAGACCTTCGGCGTGAGAAACTTCAACGGCTACAGCTCGCAGACCCACCTGGACCTGCCCGAGTGGAACGGACTTTCCGTCAAGATCGACGGGATCATCAGCAAACGGGACGGTACGACCGACAACCCTATGGAGGGCCAGTCGGACTTCAACCTGGTGGACAGGGCCGGCGTGCACGTGGGCGTTCGCTGGTCGCCGCGGGACGACTTCGAGGCCCGGTTCGACTTCGACGAAGCCTACGATGGCACCTCCCCGTACTATGTCCAGCTGCTGAGCAAATCGCCTAACTCCCCGGCGCTCGCCCCGCTGGTGAAGGTCCAGCCGGAACGGGCCAAGACGGCGGAC
>NZ_JADCBG010000180.1 GCF_020253645.1 Phenylobacterium sp. | reverse complement strand
GTCGACCACCAGGATCTGCACACCCGTGAGAAGCAGCTTGCCGCGTTCGAAGTGGTCGAGCAGCCGGCCGGGCGTGGCGATCAGGACGTCGACGCCGCGGTCCAGCTTGAGTTCCTGGTCGGAGAAGGAGACGCCGCCGATCAGGAGGGCCCAGGACAGCTTGCGCGCCTGGTTGGCGGAGTAGCGCTCGAAGGAGGCGGAGACCTGATCAGCCAGTTCCCGCGTCGGGGCGATGACCAGGGCGCGCGGCATGCGGGCGCGGCTGCGCCCTTGGGCGAGCCTCTCGATCATCGGGAGGGTGAAGGCGGCGGTCTTGCCGGTCCCGGTCTGAGCGATGCCGAGCACATCCTTGCCGGTGAGGGCGACCGGGATGGCCTGGGCCTGGATCGGAGTGGCGGTGGTGTAGCCCGTCGCGGAGACGGCCTGCAGGATTTCGGGCGAGAGGCCCAGTTCAGCGAATTCGGTCATTCTTTGCCTAAGGGGCGACGGGCCCGTCCCGCGGGGCGGGGGCGCGCGCGGCGCTGCGGCGCGGACGGCGTTCGTCGCGCGGGGCGGAACATACGGGCTGGGGCCCCCAAGTCAACGCGCAAGCCTTGAAAGCCGTGTGATGGCCCCAGTAACGGCGCCGGGCTAGACATCAAGGTCCGCACTCGCGAACTCCGCATTTTCCTGGATGAAGCGGAATCGCAGTTCGGGTTTGCGGCCCATGAGGGCCTCGACCAGCTCGGCGACTTCTACCTCGGAGCCGGGCAGGGTGACCCGAGCCAGGATCCGCCGGGCGGGATCCATGGTTGTCTCACGCAGCTGGGCGGGCATCATCTCTCCGAGGCCCTTGAAACGCCCCACCTCAGGTTTCTTGCCCTTGAACTCAGTGGCGAGCAGAGCCTCGCGATGGGCGTCGTCGCGGGCATAGATCACTTTGCCGCCATGGCTGAGGCGGTAAAGGGGCGGAAGGGCCAGATAGAGGCGGCCCGCCCGGATCAGCTGGGGCATGGTTCGGTAGAAGAAGGTGATCAGCAGGCTGGCGATATGGGCCCCGTCCACATCGGCGTCGGTCATGATGACTACGCGCTCGTACCGCAGGTCCTCCTCTCGGAACCGGGTCCCGCCCTGCACGCCCAGCGCCAGCATCAGGTCGGACAGCTCCCGGTTCTGGCCGAGCTTGTCGGTTGTCGCCGAGGCCACGTTCAGGATCTTGCCGCGAAGCGGCAGGATGGCCTGGGTCCGCCGGTCACGGGCCTGCTTGGCCGAGCCACCGGCGCTGTCTCCCTCGACGATGAAGATTTCCGATCCTTCCGCCGACTGGCCGGAGCAGTCCGCAAGCTTGCCGGGGAGACGGAGCTTGCGCGTGGCGGATGCCCGCGAGACCTCCTTCTCGCGGCGGCGCTTGAGCCTTTCCTCAGCGCGCTGGATCACGAAGTCGAGCAGGGCCCGCGCCGCCTTGGGCTGGGCGGCCAGCCAGTGGTCGAAGGGATCGCGAAGCGCCGTCTCGACAAGCTTCTGGGCTTCGGTCGAGGACAGTCTCTCCTTGGTCTGGCCCTGGAACTCGGGGTTGGAGATGAAGACGCTGACCAGGCCGCCTGCCTGTGCGACGACATCTTCTGCGGTCAGGAGTCCGGCCCTTTTCTCGCCGACAAGATCCGCATAGGCCTTGAGCCCCCGGGTCAGGGCGGCGCGGAATCCGGCCTCGTGGGTCCCGCCTTCGGGAGTGGGCACCGTATTGCAGTAGGACTGCAGGAAGCCGTCGGCCTCGCCGAAGCCCGCGCCGGTCCAGGTCACCGCCCATTCGACCTTCCCGGGATCGCCCTTGCGCTCGAAACGTCCGGTGAAGGGTTCCGGAGTGACGGTCTCGATGTCGCGAACCCGCTCTGCGAGAAAATCGGCCAGTCCATTCGGAAACCGGAGGAGCGCTTCCGAAGGGGTCTGGTCATGGATGAGGGACGGATCGCACGCCCAGCGGATTTCAACGCCGCCGAACAGATAGGCCTTGGAGCGGGCCATCCGGTAGATCCGTGCGGGCCGGAAGGCGGCCGTGTCGCCAAAGATGACCGGATCAGGCCGGAAGGTGATGATCGTGCCGTGCTTTCGGCTCGGCCCCAGCTTTTCAAGACCGCCGACAGGTTTGCCCCGGCTGAAGGACTGTCGCCATTCGAAGCCGTCCTTGAAGGCGGTGACCTCGAGGTGCTCTGAAAGGGCGTTGACTACCGAGACACCGACTCCGTGCAGGCCGCCGGAGGTCTCGTAGGCCTTCCCCGAGAACTTCCCGCCCGAATGCAGGACGGTCATGATCACTTCCAGGGCCGACTTTCCGGGGTGCTTCGGATGGGGATCGACGGGAATGCCCCGCCCGTCATCCCTGACCGTCAGGGTTCCGTCTGCGTCGAGCCGGACCTCGATCACCTTGGCGTGGCCGGCGACCGCCTCGTCCATCGCATTGTCGAGGACTTCGGCGAACAGGTGATGCAGGGCCCGCTCGTCCGTCCCGCCGATGTACATGCCCGGCCGCTTTCGCACGGGCTCCAGACCCTCAAGGACCTCAATGTCCTTGGCGGAGTAGCCGCCACCCTTCGCCGTGGACGGCGACGGGGCCTCAGGCGGGGTTGGACCCGGCTCCGCCACGCCGACCGGCGATGGCTCCGGCTGGGGATCATCAAACAGCGAAGCTTGGGGAGGGGACCCGGACATGGCCTTCGTTTGCCGCGATTCGCCGCCCGCCGCCGCGCAAGGAAAGGGGCCGCCGGATTGCTCCGGCGGCCCCTGCCGCTCCAGCGCCTAAGCGCAGGGGGTCAGCACTTGTAGTACATGTCGAATTCGACCGGGTGCGGATGGAGCTGGAGGCGCATGACCTCCTCCATCTTCAGCTCGATGTAGGAGTCGATGAAGTCGTCGTCCATCACTCCGCCTGCCTTGAGGAAGGCCCGGTCCTTGTCGAGGCATTCGAGGGCCTCGCGCAGAGAGCCGCAGACTTCCGGAACCTTCTTCTGCTCCCGCGGGGGAAGATCATACAGGTTCTTGTCCTGGGGGCCTCCGGGATCGATCTGGTTGATGATCCCGTCGAGGCCCGCCATCAGCAGGGCGGTGAAGGTCAGGTAGGGGTTGCCCATCGGGTCGGGGAAGCGGGCCTCGATGCGCTTGCCCTTGGGGCTGTCCACGTGAGGAATCCGGATGGAGGCCGACCGGTTCCGGGCGGAGTAGGCCAGCTTCACCGGCGCTTCGTAGCCAGGCACCAGACGCTTGTACGAGTTGGTCGTCGAGTTCGAGAAGGCATTGATCGCCTTCGCGTGCTTGATGATCCCGCCGATGTACCAGAGGCACATCTGAGACAGGCCCGCGTACTTGTCGCCGGCGAACAGCGGCTTGCCGGCGCCCCAGATCGACTGGTGCACGTGCATGCCCGAGCCGTTGTCGGCGAACATCGGCTTGGCCATGAAGGTGGCTGACTTGCCGTAGGCCGCGGCCACGTTGTGGATGACGTACTTGTAGAGCTGCATCCGGTCGGCCATCACCACCAGGGTGTCGAACTTCAGGCCAAGTTCATGCTGGGCGGGCGCCACCTCGTGGTGGTGCTTTTCCGGCTTCATGCCGAGCTCGCCCATCACTGCGAGCATTTCGCCACGGATATCCTGGCCGGAATCCACCGGATTGACAGGGAAGTACCCGCCCTTGGGGCCGGGCCGATGGCCGAGGTTGCCCTCCGGATACTCCTTGGCCGAGTTGACGGGCAGTTCGGACGAGTCGAACGAATAGCCCGTGCTGTGCGGAGAAGTGGACCACCGCACGTCATCGAAAATGAAGAACTCGGCCTCGGGGCCGAAGAAGGCCGTATCGCCAATGCCGGCGGACTTCATGTAGTTCAGCGCCGCCTTGGAAATCGACCGGGGATCACGATTGTAGGGCAGTCCGGTGTCCGGGTTCAGGACATCGCACACCAGCGCCATGGTGGTTTGCTGATAGAAGGGATCGATGATGGCCGTGTCCAGGTCCGGACGCAGCTTCATGTCGCTTTCATTGATCGCCTTCCAGCCGGCGATCGACGAGCCGTCGAACATCGTGCCATCGGTCAGGAACTCCTCGTCCACCAGATCGATGTCGAAGGTCACATGTTGCATCTTGCCGCGGATGTCGGTGAAGCGGACGTCGACATACTTGACGTCCTTCTCTTTGATCTGGTCCAGAATTTCCTTGGCTGTCGCCATGATGTTCCCCTTCTCGGTAATGTTTCCGCCGCCTAGACGGCGGCCTCTCCCGTCTCGCCGGTGCGGATGCGCAGGACATCCAGAACCTCCGAGACGAAAATCTTTCCGTCGCCGATCCGGCCCGTCCGGGCGGCTCCGACGATGGCTTCCAGCGCAGCCTCAAGCTGGTCGTCCGGAAGCACGACCTCGACTTTGATCTTTGGCAAGAAATCCACGACGTACTCGGCGCCGCGATAGAGTTCGGTATGACCCTTCTGACGACCGTAGCCCTTGGCCTCGATGACAGTCATGCCCTGAAGGCCCAGTTCCTGAAGGGCTTCCTTCACTTCATCGAGCTTGAAGGGCTTGATGACCGCTTCGATCTTTTTCATCCCAGAACTCCGGTCGGGCCTCCGACCCGCTGACTGTGGGGCAGGTGACGCAGGGCCTGCGCGGGTTCAAGTCCCCGCCCCCCGCTGATCCGTCAGCGGGGGAGGTTTCCAGGCGGGCGCCTAGCTTTTGGGCGATAAATGCCGGGATTTCAGGCAAATGCCACATCGGGGGGAATTCCGCTTGAGACCGGCCCTCAGGCGCCTAGGATCACGCGGCGACAAGGCGGGGAGGGCAGGGTGAGCGACGAAACAACTCCAGTCTTGATCGGCGGCGGTCAATTCACCTGGCGGGGGGATCCGGGATCCTCACCATCGCCGACGGCTCTGCTCAAGATCGCGGCGGAAAGAGCGGCCCTCGACGCCGGCCTGGACACGTCGGCCCTGGCCGCTACGGATGGCCTCGCGGTGATCAGTTTTGCGATCGACGCTCCCGGAGAGCGTCGGGTCATGCCGCATTCCACAAACCCGCCGCTAACCCTTTCGAGGCGCCTGGGCGCCTCGCCTGACTGGAGCGTTTACACCCGCGCCGGAGGCAACAGTTCTCAGTACGCCATCAATGTCGCCGCCCAGCGGATCTCCGAAGGTCGGAACCGTCAGGTCCTCGTCGTCGGGGCGGAGTTCATGGGGTCGGGCGTCAAGCGTCTGACGAGGGGTCTGGGCTTCGAGGACTGGGACGACGCGGACAACCTGCCGCCACCGGAGTGGATCGGCGACGGGAGGCCGGGGGTCAGCCCCTATGAAGCCGTTCATGGAATGGATCGGCCCATCCACATCTATCCGCTGTTTGAGAACGCCCTGCGGGCGAGGGATGGCCGGTCGATCGATGACCATCAGCGGCGTCTCGGTGAACTGTTCGCACCCTTCACCCGGGTTGCGGCGTCCAACCCTGAAGCCTGGTTTCAGGTCGAGCGGTCGCCTGAGGAGCTGGTCGCCGTCACTCCCGCAAATCGCATGATCGGCTTTCCCTATCCGAAGTTCCTGAACGCGATCATGGACGTGGACCAGTCGGCGGGCGTGCTGATGACCAGTCTTGCACGGGCGCGGGAGTTGGGGGTGTCCGAGGACCGGATGATCTTTCTGCACGGCTGCGCCGACGCCAATGACATCTGGAATCCGATTGAGCGTCAGGATTTCCACTCGAGCCCCGCCATGCGGCTGACAGGTGAACGCGCCCTGGAAATGGCCGGCGTCACCCTCGAGGACATTGTCGCTTTCGATCTCTATTCCTGCTTTCCCTCGGCGGTCCAGGTCGGGGCCGAGGCCCTCGGTCTGGCGCTCGATGATCCTCGGGGCTTTACGGTCACCGGCGGTCTTCCCTACGCCGGGGGACCGGGCAACAACTACGCCATGCACGGTGTGGTGGCGATGATGCAGCGCCTGCGGGAGAGGCCCGGCAGTTTCGGGCTGTGCACGGCGAACGGCTGGTATCTGACAAAGCAGTCGACCGGCGTGTACTCGACGCGCCGGCCGCTGAAGGCCTTCGAGCGGCAGGATCCGTCTGTCCTTCAGTCCCGGATCGACGCCCTTCCGCGCCCGACCGTCATCGAACGTCCATCCGGCCGCGGCAGGATCGAGACCTACACCGTGATTCACGAAAGGGAGGGCTTCCGGATGGGCGTGATCGTCGGCCGCGACGAGTCGGACCGCCGCTTCGCCGCAATCATTCCTGGAACGGAAGCCGAAGCGCTGGCCTCGCTCGAAGTCCGAGAAGGCGTTGGCCGGACCGGAACCCTGTCGAGATCTGCGGACGACCGACGCAACCTGTTCACCCTGGATTGAGCCATGCAGAGACTTTTCCTGATCCGCCACGGCAAACCCGCCGCCGTCTGGGGAGAAGCCGACCATGATCCGGGCCTGGACGAGTCGGGGAGGGCCCAGGCGCATGCGGCCCGGGACCATCTTCTCGCCCTGCCCGAGGACCTGCGCCCCCTGAGGGTTGTCAGCTCCCCCCTGCGCCGGTGCCGGGAAACGGCCGCGCCCACGGCCGAGGCCCTTGGCGTGGAGATCGAGATCGATCCGGGGGTCGGTGAGATTCCGACACCCGCGGCGCTGACGGCCGAACAGCGTCCCGCCTGGCTCAGGGAGGCCTTCCAGGGCCGTTGGGCGGACATTCAGGGCGACCTCGATTACGATGCCTGGCGCCGCAGGGCCGCCGACTCGCTCCTGACGCGCAGCCGGACGGCGGTGTTCAGCCACTATGTTGCGATCAACGCGGTGATGTCGCTTCTCGCTGGGGACGATCGGGTCCTGGTTTTCCGGCCTGACCACGCGTCCATCACCGCGCTGGAAACGGACGGGGGCCTTCTGGTCCTTGTCGAGGCGGGACGCGAGGCGTCAACGGGCGTGCTCTAGGCGCATGTCTCCGCGGGCGATCCTGACTGTCTCTGAGATGGCCGAAGCCGATCGCGCAGCGGTCGCCGGTGGGACCTCGGTTGGTCGACTCATGCAGCGGGCGGGCCGTGCAGTCGCCATTGCCGTGGAGGCGCATTTTCAGAAACAGCCCGTCCGGGTCCTCTGCGGCCCGGGAGACAACGGGGGAGACGGCTATGTCGCGGCGCGGGAGCTGGCCGATCGCGGCTGGACGGTGACGGTCGAGGCCCTCGCTGCGCCCACGAGCGAGGCCTCTCTGGAGGCGCGGGCCGGATGGTCGGGGCCTCTCGTCAGCTGGGGCGAGGGCGGCGGAGAGGCGCTGGTCATCGACGCCCTCTTCGGGGCAGGACTCAACCGTCCTCTTGAATCGGGCGTCATTCGCCGCCTGGAGGCGCTGTTGGCCCCGGATTGCCGGGTCGTGGCTGTAGATGTGCCTAGCGGGCTGTCCGGAGATACCGGTCGGCCGGTCGGCTCCTGGGCCCTCTCCGCCGCCCTCACCGTGACCTTCCAGGCCCGCAAACCGGCCCATGCCCTCCTGCCGGGTCGGCAGCGATGCGGCGAAATCGTGGTCGCCGACATTGGGCTGGGGGCGCTGACGTCCCGACTGTTCGAGAATGACCCGGACCTCTGGCTTGACCGTCTTCCCTGGCCGTCCGCCGCTTCGCACAAGCATAGCCGTGGGCGCCTGGGCGTGATCAGCGGCGGACCCTGGCGGACGGGCGCCGCCCGGCTCGCCGCCCGCTCCGGCCTGCGGATCGGAGCCGGGCTTGTGACCCTGGTCTCGCCCCGGGACGCCATGGCGATCAACGCCGCGCATCTGGAGGCGGTCATGCTCGCGCCTGCCGACAGTCCGGAAGAGGTCGAGGGGACCTGTTCGGAGATGGATGCGGTCGTCGTCGGTCCAGCGGCGGGACTGGAGGACGCCACCCGGGAGAAGGTGTTGGCTCTGGGACGCACCGGTGCGGCCCTGGTGATCGATGCGGACGCCATCACGGTCTTCCGGCCCGCCCCCGCGGATCTCTTCGCCCTCCTGGACGTCGACGATGTGCTCACTCCCCACGAGGGGGAGTTCGAGAGACTTTTCCCCGGCGTGCTCGCCGCCTCGGAGACCAGGGTTGCGGCAGCCCGGAGCGCCGCCAGCCGGGCGGGCGCCGTCGTGCTGCTCAAGGGGGGAGATACGGTGATCGCGCATCCGGACGGCCGGGCCGCGATTAATCTCTCCGCCTCGCCCTGGCTGGCCACGGCTGGATCTGGCGACGTCCTGGCCGGTCTGATCGGCGGCCTTCTGTGCCAGGGGGCGAGTGGTTTCGACGCCGCCTGCGCCGCCGCCTGGGTGCATGCGGAAGCCGCCGAGAAGTTCGGTCCGGGTCTGATCGCCGAGGACCTTCCAGGTCTCGTTCCCGCTGTTCTGGCGGACCTCTCCGCCCGCCTCTGAGCCTGGTGCCCTCCGCCGGACTCGAACCGGCACGCCTTTCGGCACGGGAACCTAAATCCCGCGCGTCTACCAGTTTCGCCAGGAGGGCGGCGCAGGCTTGTCCTAGAGCCTGACGCACCGGGATGGAACCTTCCGTTCGCGAAAATGAAACGATCTGCGCCGCCACGCTCCGGGGAAGCGTCGGCGTGAACGCCGAGGTCGGGACCCTCTAAGAGGTCAGTCCGGAGGTCGGTAGATGCAGCGAAACCCGAGGTGGCTCATGGCGCTGTCGATGGTCTGGGCGTGCCGCGCCGCCGGCCGGTAGCGCCGGCAGTAGGAAGGCGCACACAGGAAGGAACCGCCCTTGAGGACCTTCCTCGGTATCGGAATGTCCGGAAGGGCTGGATCCAGGCTGTCCCCCTCCCGGCCGCCCCGCGGGTTCTCGATCGCACAGCACGGAGACGATTTCTCAGCGGTCCGGTGCGGCCCGTACCAGTCGCTGGTCCACTCCCAGACATTTCCGATCATGTCGAGAAGGCCGAGATCGTTCCCCGGGAAGGCGCCTACGGGAGACGTCCGATCGTAACCGTCCTCGCAGGTGTTCCGGAATGGAAACTGGCCCTGAAAGGTGTTCGCCATCTGGCGTCCGGCGGGCGTCAGCTCCGTTCCCCAGACGAATTCGGTCTCAGACGGTCCGCCGCCCCAGGCCGCGAACTCCCACTCCGCTTCAGTCGGAAGAGTCTTGCCGGCCCAGGCGGCGTAGGCCTCGACATCCGGCCATGCCACATGGACGACCGGGTGGTCCCCGAGGCCCCTGAGGTTGCTTCCCGGTCCCAGTGGGCGCCGCCAGGTGGCGCCGAATGTCCACCGCCACCACTGCGACGCGTCATTGAGCGGGACCGGGCCGCGGGTCGGGGTAAAGACCATCGAGCCTGCGCGGAGCATGTCTCGGGGCGCGCCGGGGTAGTCCTCTGGCCGCGGGGCGATCTCCGCAAGGGTGACATGGCCGGTCTGTTCGACGAAACGGGCGAACTGATCGTTCGTAACGGGGGTGCGATCGATCCAGAAGCCGTCCACACGGACCCGCCTCGCCGGCCGTTCCTCCGGATAGTGACTGTCGGATCCCATGGTGAAGACGCCGCCTGGCGTCCAGACCATACCCGGATCGGGGGGAGGGACGGCAGGCTCAGCCGTATCCTTGATCATGAAGGCCTCCGGTCGGGTCGCGCCGGCGGCAATCGGCCGGAGCCCTTGGGTCATAGCCGCAAGTTAGGCGGGCCGGGAGTCAGGAGACGATATAAACGGAGGGAGATTTGGACCGCAGCACGCCCCGGGGCGCGGCTTTGCTCTTGGCCCCTCGCCGGTCGCGTGACATAAGGACGCCCCCTCGCCGCTGGCTTCAGGCGGCGCCGTTTTTCCGGAAGAAGGCGGATCTGGCGCGGGCGTTTCGCGTGTGGTCCGGTGGCTTGAATGTCGATGCAGATCGTTGAGAAGTCCGTTGAAGGTCTGAGCCGGGTTTATGGCGTGACCGTTCCCGCCGCCCAGCTGGCGGAGAAGGTCGAGGCGCGTATCGCCGAGATCACACCCACCCTGAGCCTCAAGGGCTTCCGGCCTGGCAAGGTGCCGGCAGGGCATGTCCGCAAGATGTTCGGACGCTCCCTCATGAGCGAGATCGTCGAGCAGACCATCACTGAGACCACCCAGAGAGTTCTGTCGGATAACAATCTGAGGCCGGCCGGCGAGCCGGATCTGCGCCCCGAGGGCGACATCCAGCTGGTGGTCGAGGGCAAGGCCGACCTGATCTATGAGATCGCTCTTGAGGTCATTCCGGAGTTCGAGCCCGCCGATTTCTCGAGTATCTCTCTGAAGCGCCCGGTCTACGAGCCGACCGACAAGGAAGTCGACGACGCCGTCGCGGAGCTCGCGGAGTCCAGCAAGACCTTCGAGCCCCGCAAGGGCAAGACCGTGAAGGCCAAGGATGGCGACCAGCTCCTGATCGACTTTGTGGGTCGCATTGATGGCGAGGCCTTCGAGGGCGGATCGGCCGAGGACGCCACACTGACCCTGGGTTCGGGCCAATTCATTCCCGGCTTCGAGGAACAGCTGGTCGGCGCCAAGCCCGAGGACGAAGTGGTCGTGAAGGTCGCCTTTCCCGCCGAGTATCAGGCGGCGCATCTGGCCGGCAAGGACGCGGAATTCGCAGTCAAGGTCAAGGAAGTCCGAGCCCCGAAGGCGAGCAAGATCGACGACGATCTCGCCCAGCGCCTTGGCGTGGAAAGCCTCGAGAAACTGAGAGAACTGCTGCGGACCAACCTCCAGTCGCAGTTTGCGGGCGCCTCCCGCTTCAAGCTGAAGCGCGCCCTCCTGGACATACTGGATGAGAAGCACGACTTCCCCCTGCCGCCCCGGATGGTGACGGCGGAGTTCTCGCAGATCTGGGACCAGGTCCAGCAGGACAAGGCGGCCGGCAGTCTCCCGCCAGAGGACGCCGACAAGACCGACGAGCAGCTCGAGACGGAGTATCGCCGGATCGCGGAGCGCCGGGTGCGCCTGGGCCTCGTTCTTGCCGAGATCGGCCGCGTGAACAATGTTCAGGTCACCGAACAGGAGCTGGCGGAGGCCATGCGTACCGAGGCCATGCGATATGGGCCCCAGGCGCAGCAGATTTTCGACTTCTTCCGGCAGAACCCCTCCGCCCAGGCCCAGCTCCGGGCGCCAATCTTCGAGGAGAAGGTGGTCGACCTGATCGTCTCGAAGGCCAATGTCGAGGAAGAGCAGGTCTCCAAGGAGGATCTCCTGAAGGAAGAAGACATGCCCGAGGCCTACCGGGCCTAGTCGGGAACCAAAGCCGGCCGCGGCCTTGCCATGGCTGGGTTGAAACGCGATATCGAGGACGGGGCGCCCGCCGACGGAGTCGCCCTTTCAGCCTGAAGGGGCACGCCTATGCCGGATATGGTGACGACTGCTCTCAACCTTGTCCCGATGGTGGTCGAGCAGACCAGTCGGGGCGAGCGCGCCTTTGACATCTTCTCCCGGCTTCTCAAGGAGCGGGTGATCTTCGTCTCCGGTCCGGTGGAAGACGGCATGGCCGCCCTGGTCTGCGCCCAGTTGCTCTATCTTGAGGCCGAGAACCCCAAGAAGGAGATCCAGATGTACATCAACTCGCCGGGCGGGGTGGTGTCGTCGGGCCTCGCAATCTACGACACCATGCAGTACATCCGCAGTCCGGTGGCCACGCTCTGCATGGGATACGCGGCCTCCATGGGCTCTTTCCTTCTGGCGGCGGGTGCGCCCGGTCAGAGGATCAGCCTGCCGAATGCGCGGATCATGGTGCACCAGCCGTCAGGTGGCTATTCGGGCAAAGCGTCTGACATCGAGCGCCATGCTGAGGACATCCTCAAGATCAAGCGCAGGCTCAACGAGATCTACGCCAAGCATACGGGTCGAACCTATCAGGAAGTCGAGGAAAAGCTCGACGCTGATACCTTCATGACGCCTGAGGAGGCCCGCGACTGGGGTCTTGTCGACCACGTGCAGGAGAACCGGGGCGACGACTGATCTTCGGCCTCGGGCCTAGGGGCGCTCCCGGAACTCCCGGTATCCCGCGTGATCGGCGATGGCCAGCATTTCCTTGTCTCCCGCAGTATCCCCGTAGGCTGCCGCCAGCCTGAGGTCTGGTCCGAAGAGCTCCCGGAGCCTGCGGGTCTTCTCCGGACCCCTGCAGTTCGCCCCGTCGAGCGCGCCAGTAACCTTTCCTTCCGGGTCCTGCGCCAGCCGCGTCCCGAGAAGATGGTCAGCCCCAAGTCCCCGGGCGAAGGGGGCCACGAGGATTTCGGGCGAGGCCGTGACGATCACGAGGGTCGCCCCGCGCGAGCGCCAGTATCGCCAGGCCCGGAGGGCGTCTGGCCGCAGGAGTCGCGTGGCGTGTGTCTCCGCAAAGGCACGGGCGCGGGCCTCGACTTCTGAACGGGCGAGCCCACCGAGAAAGCGACGGACCGCGGCGGCCTTCATGCGACCCCGGTCGCGATCGACAAGATAGCGGCCGGCGGCGTGCGCCAGGGAGAGATAGCCTTTCGCGCTGCCGGCGAGGCCAGCGTGCCAGTCCAGGAAGGCCTTGAAGCTGTCCCGGACGGTCAGGGTTCCGTCGAAGTCGAAGGCGACCACCCCGATCGGCCGTTCGGGATCTGGAACAACGTCCTCGGATCGCGGCGGGACGGAAATCTGTCGGGGGGATTGAGGTGCAGGCACGGTGGGGGGCGGACTGACTCGTCGAGGGAAAAACCAAGCCGGCCCTGCATATTCGTCACATGACGACAATGCCACAGGTTTGGGCTATAGGCCGAGTGTCAGGGCCATCAGGCTTGCCGCCGCCGCCTGTATCGGGGACTGTCAACACTTCGACAACCCGAGGCGGATAGTCTGAATGCCGCCTTAACGGCTGTACAGGGTTCGACGGCGCGATGCCTAGACGCCCGTCGAAGGAGTGAGAGACGCATGACCAAGGCCGCCGGCGGGGATACCAAGAGCACTCTCTATTGCTCTTTCTGCGGCAAGAGCCAGCACGAGGTCCGCAAGCTGATTGCGGGTCCGACCGTGTTCATCTGCGACGAGTGCGTCGAACTCTGCATGGATATCATCCGTGAAGAGCATAAGATTTCTTTCGTCAAATCAAAGGATGGAGTGCCGACTCCGAAGGAGATCCGGGAGGTTCTGGACGACTATGTGATCGGACAGGACCACGCCAAGAAGGTGCTCTCTGTCGCCGTCCACAACCATTACAAGCGGCTGAACCACGCCTCGAAGAACAACGACGTCGAACTGGGCAAGGCCAACATTCTCCTGATCGGCCCCACCGGCACGGGCAAGACCCTGCTGGCCCAGACGCTCGCCCGGATCATCGATGTGCCCTTCACGGTCGCCGACGCGACGACCCTGACAGAGGCCGGTTATGTCGGCGAGGATGTCGAGAACATCATTCTCAAGCTGCTCCAGGCGGCCGACTACAATGTCGAGCGCGCCCAGCGCGGGATCGTCTACATCGATGAAGTCGACAAGATCAGCCGCAAGTCGGACAATCCTTCCATCACCCGTGACGTGTCCGGGGAGGGCGTGCAGCAGGCCCTTCTGAAGATCATGGAAGGCACCGTCGCTTCGGTCCCGCCCCAGGGCGGCCGCAAGCATCCCCAGCAGGAGTTCCTGCAGGTCGACACCACCAACATCCTGTTCATCTGCGGCGGGGCCTTCGCCGGACTGGACAAGATCATCTCGGCCCGGGGGCAGGGGACGTCGATCGGCTTCGGAGCCCGGGTATCCAATCCGGACGACCGCCGGACGGGCGAGATCTTCCGTCAGGTTGAACCGGACGATCTGCTGAAGTTCGGGCTGATCCCCGAGTTCATCGGGCGACTGCCCGTCCTCGCGACCCTCGACGACCTCGACGAGAAGGCCCTGGTCCGGATTCTCACCGAGCCCAAGAACGCCTTCGTCAAACAGTACCAGCGCCTGTTCGACATGGAGAACGTCGGCCTGACCTTTACCGATGACGCCCTGATGTCGGTGGCCCGCAAGGCCATCGCCCGCAAGACAGGCGCCCGGGGGCTTCGGTCGATCCTCGAGGCCATCCTGCTCGACACCATGTACGAGCTACCCACCTGGGAGGGCGTCGAGGAAGTCGTCGTCAACTCCGAGGTCGTCGAGGGCCGTTCCCAGCCTCTGGTGATCTACTCCGAGCGGCGGGACAAGGGCGGCGCAGCCTGAGCTAGCGGCTCTCCGCGGCCGGCTTCAGGCGGGCCATCCAGTCCAGGGTGGTCATCCAGTAGGTCCTGTTGGCGTCCAGAAAGCCATCCCGACGGCGTGCAGCAATCCAGCCATTCGCGAGGTTCAGAAGGTTCATGTCTCCCTTCCGCACCGCCATGCCGTCGGCGGTGCGCGATAAGGGCGCTCCGTCGCCCACCGCATAGCGCTGGGGCTTGGCGGCGGCGGCGGTCAGGGTCGGGACTGGCTCCTTGAAGGCCAGGGCGTTGATCGCCCCGTCGTCCAGGGCCTTCTGGGCCGACATCAGGTCGGGGAACTCCCGGAAGGTTGCAGACGGCAACCTCGTGCGCGCCGCGTCCGCGGCGAGCGTTCCCGTCACGACGCCGATCGCCGTGTCCGGGACATTGAGCTGGTCGACCCGAAAGGGTCCCTTGGAGCTGGCCACCACCCTGATGTCTGACTCGGCGTAGGGATTTGTCATCCAGACCTGCAGCAGCCGCGTTGTATCCAACGCCAGGGCGGCGATCGCGAGGTCGCAGTCGCCGGCGTTCAGACGATCCAGCAGCACGCGTCCCGGCACGGGTTTCAGGTCGAGGGAGAGGCCGAGATCGCTTGCGAGGCGCGACGCGATGTCCACCTCATGGCCGATCAGCTCGCCGGAAGGAGTCCGCACCGCGAAGGGCGGCGCCTCGACCGTGCAGACCCGGAGGGCGCCGCGCGCCAGGGCGTCTTCCAGGCCGCCGGCGGCGGCCGGCGTCGCCATGACCAGGGCCAGCGCCGCCAGATAAGGTTTCAGCATCACCACCACTCCCACCTTGCGTCAGCTTGCATTCAGGTTGCGACGGATACAACCACCTGCGTAAATCCCGACGGACCGTTCAAGGAGCCCGAAATGCGCCCGATCCTGCTGTTCGCCGCCCTGGCCGGCTCAGTCGGCGGACTCGCGCCTGCCCCGCCTGTGCGGGCAGACTCCTTCGTGACCTGCGCTTCGCAGGATTATCGGAGGAACTGGTGCCCTGTGTACTCTCAGGGGCGCGTCTGGCTCGATCGTCAGTACTCCGGCGGACGCGGCGCCTGCGTCGAGGGCTCGACCTGGGGGCGTGATCGTCGGGGCATCTGGGTGGACGGCGGCTGTCGCGCGCGCTTCCGGGTTGAGGACCGCTATGGCGGTTATCCGGATTACGGGTACCCGGATTACGGGAGTCACAAGAAGGACGATACCGGGGCTCTGATCGGAGGCCTGATCCTCGGCGGCTTGGTCGTCGGGGCGATTGCGGCCGCCAACAGCGATAAGGAGAAGGCCGCCACGGGGTCTGGGTCCACAGGCGCGACGGGGTCCGGCCTGGCGGTCGAGGCCTGTCGCCTCGAGGCCGTCAGCCGCATTGCAGGCTATGGCGAGCGGCCCCGGATCGACCGGATCACCACCACCACCGCCTCGGCGGGAGGCTGGACAGTGCAGGGCTACGCCTCGGTGGATGCAGGTCCCAAGGCGGTCTCCTATGCCTTCACCTGCCGTTACGATAACGGCGCCGCCTCCATCACCAGGCTGAACTGAGGCGTCTGTCCCTCAGGTTCCTGCGGGTTGTCCACGACTGTCTCGCGCCGCCGGCTTGAACCCGAACGGCGACGCGCCACATCTATCGGCATGGCCGGTCCTGGCGATTGTCGCGGGAAGGCCAAGCCGTCCCTGCTCAATCGAGGGGGATGGAGAGGAGTATAAGTGACCATGACCGAAGCCCGCACGCTTCCGATCCTCCCGCTGAGGGACATCGTTGTCTTCCCTCACCAGCCGGTGCCCCTCTTTGTTGGCCGCGACAAGTCCGTCAGGGCCCTCGAGGAGGCCATGAAGTCGCCCGAGCGCGAGATCCTGCTCGCCACCCAGAAGAACAAGGAAGACGACGACCCGGGCCAGTCCGATATTTTCGAAGTGGGGGTCGTCGCTTCGATCCTGCAACTCCTGAGGCTGCCCGACGGCACTGTGAAGGTGCTTGTTGAGGGCCGCGGCCGTGCTGGAATCGTCCGATTCACTGAGGAGTCAGAGTGGTTCGCCGGTGAAGTCGCCCTGGTGACCGAGGACGCGGCGCCCTCGGCCGAGACCGAGGCTCTCAGCCGGGCTGTCGTCGAGCAGTTTGAAACCTATGTAAAGCTCAACAAGAAGGTGCCGCCGGAGGCTCTCGCCGCCCTCCCGGGGATCGAGAACCCCGGTGAACTGGCCGACCGCATCGCCTCGCACCTGAACGTCAGGATCGCCGACAAGCAGGAATTGCTGGAAATCTTCAGTGTCTCCAAGCGCCTGGAGAAGGTCTATGCACTGATGGAAGGCGAGATCTCGGTCATGCAGACCGAGAAGAAGATCCGCAACCGCGTGAAGCGGCAGATGGAGAAGACCCAGCGGGAGTACTATCTCAACGAGCAGATGAAGGCGATCCAGCGCGAGCTCGGGGAACAGGAACAGGAGCGCGATGAGCTGGCCGAGCTGGAAAAGCGCATCAAGCGCACCCGGCTCTCCAAGGAGGCCCGGGTCAAGGCCAACGCCGAGCTGAAGAAGCTGCGCTCGATGAGCCCGATGTCGGCGGAATCCACCGTCGTCCGGAACTATCTCGACTGGCTGCTGTCCATCCCGTGGGGCAAGGCGAAGTCAAAGCCCATCGATCTCGACAAGGCCGAGGCCGTCCTCGAGCACGATCACTACGGGCTGGCGAAGGTCAAGGAGCGCATCCTCGAATACCTGGCCGTCCAGTCCCGCACCGGCTCGCTCAAGGGCCCCATCCTTTGCCTGGTGGGCCCTCCGGGCGTGGGCAAGACCTCGCTGGGCAAGTCGATCGCCGAGGCCACCGGGCGGGAGTTCGTCCGCGTCTCCCTGGGCGGTGTGCGCGACGAGGCCGAGATCCGCGGCCACCGTCGGACCTACATCGGCTCCATGCCCGGCAAGATCATCCAGTCCATGAAGAAGGCCAAGTCGACCAACGCCTTCTTCCTCCTCGACGAGATCGACAAGATGGGCGCCGACTGGCGGGGCGACCCGTCTTCGGCCCTGCTCGAGGTGCTGGACCCGGCGCAGAACGCCACCTTCGCCGACCACTACCTGGAGGTCGACTACGACCTGAGCCCAGTCATGTTCGTGACCACGGCCAACAGCCTCAACATGCCCCAGCCCCTGCTGGACCGCATGGAGATCATCCGTATCCCCGGCTACACCGAGGATGAGAAGGTCGAGATCGCCCGTCGTCACCTGCTCCCCAAGCAGATGAAGGACCACGGTCTGACCGCCTCGGAATTCGAGTTGCCCGACGCCGCGCTGCGCGACCTTATCCGCTACTATACCCGCGAGGCGGGCGTGCGTTCTCTGGAGCGCGAAATCGGCAACCTCGCCCGCAAGGCGGTTCGCGACCTCATGCGGCGCAAGCCGGAGGAGGCCGCCGGTCCGATCGTCGTGGACGAGGCGAGGCTCTCCGACTACGCCGGCGTCCGCCGGTTCAAGTACGGCGAGATGGATGGCGAGGATCAGGTCGGCATCATCACCGGTCTGGCCTACACCGACTTTGGCGGCGACATCCTGACCATCGAGGCCGTGCGCATGCCCGGCAAGGGCCGGATGCAGGTCACCGGCAATCTCAAGGACGTCATGAAGGAGTCGGTCCAGGCCGCCCACGCCTATGTGCGCAGCCGGGCCACCCACTTCGGGATCGAGCCGCCCCTGTTCGAACGGACCGACGTAGCCATCCACGTTCCCGAGGGCGCGACCCCCAAGGATGGTCCCTCGGCCGGCGTCGCCATGGCGACGGCGATGGTCTCCGTCCTGACCGGGGTTCCGATCCGCAGGGACATCGCCATGACTGGCGAGGTCACCCTTCGCGGCCGGGTCCTGCCCATCGGCGGCCTGAAGGAGAAGCTCCTGGCGGCCCTGCGGTCGGGAGTAAAGACCGTTCTGATCCCCCAGGAAAACGCCAAGGACCTGCAGGACATCCCCGAAAACGTGAAGGCGGGGCTGGAGATCCTTCCGGTGAGTTCGGTGGACGAGGTCCTGGCCCACGCCCTGGTCCGTCCCCT
>NZ_JADCBG010000018.1 GCF_020253645.1 Phenylobacterium sp. | reverse complement strand
TCCGGCCGGATAACGGCCGGCTTCTGATCGTCTCCGATCGTCCTCTGGCCGAGCTTCTTCCCGCCCTGAACGCAGCGATCGGGGACTGGACCGCCCCGACCGGGGTGACCCGGGGCGTCAAGGCCTTCCCTGAGCCTCCCGCACCGGCGGGCAACCGGGTCATCCTGATCGACCGGCCGAAGTCTCCGCAGGCGGTCATAGCAGCCGGCAAGGTGCTGCAGGCGCGGGGCGGGGATGATCTCCTTGCCCTTCAGGCCGGGAACGAGGTCCTCGGCGGCGGTTTCCTGTCCCGGCTGAACATGAACCTGCGCGAGACCAAGGGCTGGTCCTACGGGGTGGGATCCGGAGTCCCGGAGGTGGCCGAGCGCGTCGCCTTCCGGATCAGCGCGCCTGTCCAGGCGGATCGGACTGCCGACGCGATCTCGGAAATCCTGAGGGAAACCCGCGACTTCACCTCGCAAAGGGGGACGACGGCGGAGGAGCGGCAACTGACCGTAGAGGGGGCGACCCGCGAATTGCCAGGCCAGTTCGAGAGGGGCGCCGCCGTCCTGAACGGGCTCTCCGCCCTCGCAGACTTCGGGCGGCCGGACGACTGGTACGAGCGCCTTGCCGATCGATACGCCGCCATGACGGCCGCAGACATGGACGGGGCGGTGCGCAGGCTGGTCGATCCTAGAGGCCTGACCTTCGTGGTGGTTGGAGACGTCTCCCTGGTCAGGCCCCAGCTGGACCGCCTCGGCCTCCCGGTCGAAGTCATCATGGCCGCGCCTGCCGTGAAGCAGCCCTGAATCGCGTCAGTGTGGCGGAAGATCCCGGGAGACGATGGGCGCAAAGCGGGCCGCGATGTCTTCGATTCCCCGAGCGTTCGGATGCATGCCGTCCGGAAGCAGGCGATCTGGCCGCGAGGCGACGCCGTCCAGGAAGAACGGGTAAAGTCGGACGCCTTTGAGACGGGCGAGCTCGGCATAGATTGGATTGAACGTCCTGGCGTAGTCCTCGCCGAGGTTCGGGGCGGCCGTCATGGTCACAAGAGCCGTCGGGATTTCCCGCCGATCCAGTTCGGCGAGAATGGCCTCCAGGTTGGTTCGTGTCTCCGCCGGGCTGAGTCCCCTCAGCATGTCATTGGCGCCCAGTCCGACGATAACCAGGTCGGGCTTGCGAGGCAGACCGTCGAGGGTAAACGCCAGACGGGCGAGGCCTGCAGCCGTGGTGTCCCCGGACACGCCGGCGTTGATCACCCGGGCCTGAACTCCCTGTCCGGCTAGGGCCCGCTCCAGGGCCGGCGCGAACCCCTGGGAGGGCTCAAGACCATAGCCGGCGAAGAGACTGTCCCCGAAGGCGACGACGAGGGGCCCGTCAGCGGCCGCCGTAGCCGACAGGCTGGCCGGCGTCCGAGACCGCTCCGGCGCTGGCGTGCAGGCGAGAACGAACTGGCAAAGCGTCGCCACCATCACATATAGCCAAGATCTCGACTGCATCGGACGCCTCCAAACATGACCGCCGCTGAACCAGATACAGACCTGATGATCCGCGCGCGGGGTGTCGTATTGTCGCTTGGAAACACCGATATCCTCAAGGGTGTTGACCTCGACGCCCCGCGCGGCCAGGCCCTGGCCGTGTTGGGGCCATCCGGATCGGGCAAGTCGTCGCTGATGGCCGTCCTCTCCGGGCTCGAAAGGGCGACTTCCGGCGAGGTCAGGATTGATGGCCAGGACTTCGGTCCCCTTGACGAAGATTCCCTGGCTCGCGCCAGACGGGGGCGCATCGGCATCATCCTGCAGGCCTTTCACCTCCTGCCCACCATGACAGCCCTTGAGAATGTCGCGACGCCGCTGGAGCTCTGTGGATCTTCAGACGCGCGGAGTGTCGCCATGGCCGAACTCACGGCGGTGGGGCTTGCCGACAGGCTGAACCATTACCCCACCCAATTGTCCGGCGGCGAGCAGCAGAGAGTGGCCATCGCCCGGGCCATGGCCCCGCGGCCCGGGCTCATCTTCGCCGACGAACCCACGGGCAATCTGGACGGCGTGACGTCGCGTCGGGTGGCGGACCTTCTCTTCGAGCGTCGTGCGGCGGCCGGGGCCACCCTGGTGATGATCACCCATGACCCGGGCCTCGCCGCCCGCTGCGACCGGATCGTAGAGATGGCGGACGGGCGAATCGTGTCCGACCGCCTGTCATGACGCCCGTTCCCCTTCCAGTACTCTGGCGGATCGCTCGCCGGGATCTTTCGGCCAGCTTCCGCGGACTGCGCCTGCTGTTTCTTTGCCTTTTCCTGGGGGTCGCCGCCCTCGCCGCCATCGGCAGTCTGACCGCGGCGATCACCGGCGAGCTGACGCGGCGGGGACGGGAGCTGCTTGGCGGGGATATCGAGATCGCCCTGACCCAGAGGTACGCCACAGAGGCGGAACGGGGGGTGATCCGGAACCTCGGTGAGGTCAGCGAGACCGTCCGCCTCAGGGCCATGGCCCAGAGCGAGGGCGGGCCTCCCATGCTGGTCGAGCTCAAGGGCGTGGACACGCCCTATCCCCTCTATGGTCGCCTGACCGTCGCCACAGCCGATGGCGCGCGCGCCTCGCCCGGTCCAGGTCCTGGAGAAGTGCTGGTCGAGCGGGGGCTGGCGGAAAGGCTCACCCTGACCCCAGGCGATGTCCTCAAGTTCGGTCGCGCGCAGTTCCGGGTCGCTGGCGTACTGGACGCCGAACCGGACCGCGTGGGAGAGGGCTTCAGCCTGGGTCCCGCGGCCCTCGTGCGCCTGGAGGACCTTCCGGCGACGGGCCTGATACAGCCGGGAAGCCTGTTTCAGTCCAAGTACCGCGTGAAACTAAACGGGGCCTCGGCGCGAACGCCCGACAAGCTGGCCGAAACCCTCAGGCAGGAGTTCGGCGAGACCGGCTGGCAGGTGCGCGATCATAGCCGCGCAGCGCCGGGAGCCAGCCGCTTCTTTGAACGGATGGGACAGTTTCTTGGCCTGATCGGTCTCGCCGCCCTCGTCATCGCAGGGATTGGCGTGAGCAACGGCGTGGCCGGATACCTGGCGGCTCGCCGCGGTTCCATCGCCACCCTCAAGGTCCTGGGCGCCTCGGGACGAGACATCACCCTGATCTACCTCCTTCAGGTGGGAACGGTGGCCGTGGCCGCGGTTCTGGCAGGCCTCGCGGCAGGGGCGGCCGCTCCCTCGACCATCCTCGCACTCATCGGTGACCGCCTGCCCGTCCGGCCCGAGTTCTCCCTGCATCCGGCGCCCCTGGGCCTCGCGGCCGCGCAGGGCCTGTTGATCGCCTTCATCTTCACCTGGCTGCCCCTCGCCCGGGCAGGAACGACGCCTCCTGCGGCGATCTGGCGGGCTTCGCTCGAAGGGCCCGGCCGTCCCGCCCTGCGCGACGCGATCATCGTTGCGGCGGGGGTCGGCCTGTCTGTTGGTCTTGCTGTCCTGACTGCCGAGGAGCCTCTCTATTCCGCCGGGATCCTTGCAGCGGCGGGAGGAAGTCTGGTCTTCCTGCTGGGTGTCGGGGCCGGTGTGAAGTGGCTGGCCAGACGGGCGCCCAGACCTGCCTCTCCCCTGCTCCGGCTGGCGCTGGCGAACCTGCATAGGCCCGGTTCCCAGACGCCGGCCCTGGTCATCGCCATGGGCCTGTCCCTGACCCTCTTCGTGCTGATCGCCGCCATCCAGACCAGCCTCGACGCCGAGATCGCGCGGTCCGTACCCGCGCGGGCTCCCGCCCAGTTTGTCCTGGACGTCCCTTCCGCCGGCGCAGAGACCTTCCGCAAGGTGGTGACCGACGCTGCGCCTGGGGCCGAGGTCGACCTGGTGCCCGCCCTGCGGGGCATGATCACCGCCTACGGGGACCAGAAGGTACGAGATCTCAAGGTCATCCCGCGCGAGGCCTGGGTGCTGCGCGGCGAACGGGGCGTCACCTATGCGGCGGATCTGCCCGCCGGCAGCCGCATCATGGCCGGTGAGTGGTGGCCGAAGGACTATGCGGGTCCTCCGCTCGTCTCCCTGGATGACGAGGTCGCCGCAGACCTTGGCCTCGAGGTGGGTGACAGGCTCACGGTGAGCGTGCTGGGGCGGGAGATCCCGGCGCGCATCGCCTCCCTGAGACGAATTGACTGGGACACCATGGGCTTCAACTACCTCATGGTCTTCCCGCCCAGCACCCTGGCCGACGCCCCGCACACCCTGGCCGGCGCCGTCAGCCTGCCGCCGGAGCGGGAAACCGCCGCCGCGCGGGCCATCCTGACGGCCTTCCCCGGCGTATCGGTGATCTCCGTCCGCGAGATCCTCGGCCAGGCAAGGACCCTGCTGGACCAGATGGCGCTGGCGATCCTCGCCGCCGCCTCGGTGACCCTGCTTGCCGGAATGGCGGTCCTGACCGGAGCGGTCGCCGCAGCCCGCCAGTCGCGAACCTACGACGCCGTGGTGCTCAAGACCCTCGGGGCCACAAGAGGACAGTTGCTGGGGGTCCAGGCTCTCGAATACGGCCTTCTGGGTCTCCTCCTGGGCGGGGTCGCCCTCGTCCTGGGGCTTGGCGGCGCCTGGTGGATCATCGTCCAGATCTTCGAGTTCAACTGGGCGCCGGATTGGGGCCGGGTCCTCGCCACCCTGGGGGCGGGACTGGGCGTGACCCTCGTCCTCAGCCTGGCCGGCGCACTCCCCATCCTGTCGGCGCGGCCGGCGAGCGCGCTCAGATCCGTCTGAGCCCGAACGCCAAAGGGAGACGCATCGCGGCGGCTGATTTCCGCCGTGAAGACCTGACGGTCGGACTGGCGGGCGATGCGAACCGGGGCGGCGATGGGCCGACGCACGCCCCGCAGGCCGGACCCCGAACGAAGACGCCGCCTACTGGATTGAGCTTCTGACCACGCTCTCGAGGGAGCTCGGACTGAAGCGGCTGGCGCTGATGCATCACTTCTACGACAAGTCCCCCGGGATCGAGCCCGAGATCGCGACCCGCCGCAGGGGCGGGCCGGTGCGCGAGGCGGCCGAGGTCCCGGCCTCCATGGGGGACGCCGTGATCCATGATTTCGAGATCGGGGAGCCCTCCAGGTGACCAACGACATGCGCGACCTTCTGCCGGAACTTCGCGAAATCGGATTCGGGGCTTGGGACCCCCTCGGCCTTGTCGACGCCCGGAAGGATGGAGAGGCGATGGCGGACGAGTACGACCGCTATCTCCTGCGCGCCCTGTCCTTGGCGGCGAACGGGTCGGACGTTGGCGCCATCTGCACTTTCCTGCACGAGGCGGAGGCTCAGATGGGGCTTCAGTCCGCCGGCCCCGACCAGGGCCGGGAGCAGGTCGCCGACCAGATCCTGAAACTGGCAGGCCGGGTGATCGCGCGCTAAGGGCGGGGCGACCGGCCCTTCCGGGAAGCGGTCGGGGAGGCGGCGCTGCGACTCTCAGCCCCGGGCCCGGTGGTCCTTCAGCAGCCAGGACGACGCCAGGGCGGCGGCGAAGGCGCCCGCCGCCTGTCCCGCCAGGAAGCCGGGGACCGAAGCCGGGGCGATGCCGGCGAAGGTGTCGGTCAGGCTCCGGGCGAGAGTGACCGCAGGGTTCGCAAACGACGTGGACGCCGTGAAGCCGTAGGCCGCGGTAATGTAGAGGGCCACGAGGGCGGCCAGTGCGCCCGGGGCGAGGCGCGCGCCGAGCTGGATCACCATGAGGAGGCCGAAGGTGGCCACGGCCTCGGACAGGACCTGTCCCGCCCCGTCGCGGCCCTTGCCCGAGACCTGGGCCAGGGGCTGGTCGAACATGGCGTGGGCCAGGAGCACCCCCGCAACCGCACCGGCGACCTGGACCGCCATCCGGGCCAGGGCCTCGCCCCGCCCCAGCTGTCCCGAGGCCGCCCCCAGGAGGGTCACGAGGGGGTTGAAGTGCGCGCCCGAGACGGGGCCAAGCAGGGTGATCAGGACGAAAAGGCCCGCGCCGGTCGAGACGGTGTTGAGCAGGAGCGCGATCGCGTCATTTCCGCCGGAGAGACCCTCTCCCATGACGCCGGACCCGACCACCACGGCCAGGAGCAAGGCCGTTCCGACACCCTCAGCCGCGAGCCTTCGGGCGAGGCCGAAGCCAGGGCCGTCGGCGGTCACGGGGCTGGGTCCTCGCCGATCGCCTGCAGGCGCGCCCGGACATCGGGTCCGTCCAGGACTTCAGCCGGAAGGGCGAGGAAGCGCTCGATCCGCAGTCGGAGGCGCCGCGCCGCTTCCGAGAAGGCGGCCGCGACCTCGGTCTCTGTCCCCGTGACAGATGCAGGATCCTCCACCCCCCAGTGCGCGGTGACCGGCCTCCCCGGCCAGACAGGGCAGACTTCCCCCGCGGCGTTGTCGCAGACCGTGAAGATGAAATCGATCG
>NZ_JADCBG010000179.1 GCF_020253645.1 Phenylobacterium sp. | reverse complement strand
GCTCATCGTGTATCTCTCCCGCATCTAAGCGCCCGCCGGAACCTGGACGCAAATCATGACGCTGGCGTCAACTTAGTATGTCGTCGCTGGTTTTCCAACGCCTGTGACTCATCTTCCGTGCTGGCCCGGAGGCCTGGGTCGCTCTAGAACGGGGGCTCCTGAAGGGAGACCGCCATGGCCCTTGACGCCGAAACCCGCGACCAGCTCGTCGAGACCGTCCGCCGCTTCGTGACCGAGCGACTCCGTCCCCTCGAGGCTCAGGTGTCCGAGAACGACGCCATCCCGGATGAGGTGATCGAGGAGATGAAGGCCCTGGGCCTGTTCGGCCTGTCGATCCCGGCCGAGTACGGCGGCCTTGACCTCGGCATGGAGGAAGAGGTCCTTGTCGCCCTGGAGCTGGGCCGGACCAGCCCGGCCTTCCGGTCCGCCTTCGGCACCAATGTCGGCATCGGCGCCCAGGGCCTGGTGATGTTCGGCAATGACGCCCAGAAGGCGAAGTACCTGCCCGGCATCGCCTCCGGCGAGATCATCACCTCCTTCGCCCTGACCGAGCCGGAGGCCGGCTCGGACTCCGCCGCCGTCCAGACCCGGGCGGTGCGCGACGGCGACCACTACGTCCTTAACGGCGCCAAGCGCTACATCACCAACGCCAACAAGGCCGACCTGTTCACCGTGATGGCGCGGACAGATCCCTCCAAGCCCGGCGGCGGCGGGGTCTCGGCCTTCCTGGTGGAGCGTAATCTCCCGGGACTGTCGGTGGGCAAGCCCGAGAAGAAGATGGGCCAGCAGGGCGCCCACATCTGCGACGTCATCTTCGACAATGTCCGGGTGCCTGTCGAAAACCGCCTGGCCGGCGAGGGCGAGGGCTTCAAGGTGGCCATGCAGGTCCTGGACCGAGGCCGTCTGCATATCAGCGCCGTCTGCGTCGGTGTCGCCGAGCGCCTGATCGCCGACTGCGTCGCCTACGCCTCCGAGCGCAAGCAGTTCGGCCAGGCCATCTCCCAGTTCCAGCTGGTGCAGGGGATGATCGCCGACTCCAAGACCGAGTCCCTCGCCGCGAAGGCCCTGACCCTGGAAACCGCCCGCAAGCGCGATGCCGGCGAGAGCGTGACCATGGAGGCGGCGGCGGCCAAGTACTTCGCCTCGGAGATGGTCGGTCGCGTGGCGGACCGGGCGGTGCAGATCTTCGGCGGCGCCGGTTACATCGCCGACTACGGGATCGAGCGCTTCTATCGGGATGTCCGTATCTTCCGGATCTACGAGGGCACCAGCCAGATCCAGCAGGTCATCATCTCGCGTGAGACCCTGAAGCGGGGCGGCTGATCATGGCCGTGGACATGGAGGCGGTGATCCTCGAGGTCGTCTCCGCCCTGCCGCCCGGCAAGTCGGCCTCGTCGGAGGAGGTGGCCCGCGCGGCGGATCCGGAGAACTGGCGGCGGCTGACCGGCCATGTCCGGGGCGCGGCCAAGGGCCTGGCCCGGCAGGGGCGGATCGTGATCCTGAGGCACGGCAAGCCGGCTGATCCCGAGACCTTCAAGGGGGTCTACCGCCTGCGACTGCCCTAGGGGGCTCAGACCTCGGACAATCTCCGGTTCCGGGGTTCCTTCACCATGAAGACGAGGCAGACGAGCCCCAGCACCAGGAAACCAATCGAGATCCCGAAGACAGCCGGATAGCCAAGGGCGTCGGCCACCAAGCCCCCTACGATCGGGCTGATCGAGGCCGTGACCCCTTCCGCGGAGGATGAGATCGCAATCCTCATGGGCATTTCCTCGCGGTTCCCGAACTCCAGGATCATGGTCTGGGCGGCCATCATGTAGCCGGACTGGGCCGCCCCCAGACCGAAGAAGGCGATGAAGATGGCGACCGGGGTCTGCAGCGCCAGGAGGATCACCGTGGCGAGAATCCACATGGCCAGTGAGATCAGCAGGACGTGCCGGAAGCCGGTCCGGTCCCCCATATAGCCCCAGAGCAGGTTGGAGAGCGTATCCGCCCCGAGATAGGCCATGGCGAGCAGCCCCAGCATCGCGCCTGTCAGCCCGATCGAGGAGGTCGCGTAGATGGCGTAGAAGGGCACCGCCATGCGACTTGCCGTAGCCAGCATCTGGACCAGCAGGAAGGGAGCGTACCCAGGGTCGGACCGGATGAGGGCCGGGAAATCCCGGACCCGGTCCCTGAACCGCGCCTTGGCCGGCAGGTTCGGCGGTTCGGGCTCCCTGAGCAGCACCTGGAGGGCCCAGAGCCCCAGGGTTGTCAGCACGGCGGCCAGCAGGAAGGTCACCGAGTACCCGTGACCGAAGAGATCGGGTTCGATGATGTACCGGCCGGCGGCCCAGGCGAGCACTGCGGCGATCAGACCGCCCGTGGCGTTGCGCCAGGCCTGTAATCTTCCCCGGCGGCTGAGCGGGATGCCCTTGGCCATCAGCATGCCGAACACCACCCTCTGGGCGCCCATGAAGACCCCGAAGAGGAAGAGCAGGGCCAGCATGGCGTAGACCAGGGACTGTCCCTGCAGGAACCAGCCCGCGGCCGCCATGCCGACGATCTGGACGCGGCCGAGACCGCCCATCCAGAGGGCGGCGGGCATGACCTTCTTGCGGTGTTCTATGGCCGTGGCGCCGAAGATCGGCGAGATGATGCCGCCGACCTGCTGCAGGGCCTGGGCGAGCCCGACTATGGTGTTCGAGCCGGAAATCATGTGGATGTAGACCGGCATGAAGGTCGGCGCGTTGATCAGCCGGAAGCCGGTCATGCCCAGCATGCCGTGCAGGTAGTTGCCGATGTAGTTGCGCTTCAGGTTGTCCCAGACGAAGGCCTCGTACTCGGCTTCCCGGGCTTCCAGGTCGGCTGGCAAGCCGTCTGGCGGGACGCCTTGGTTCGGGACGCCTCGGTTCGGGTCGGCGTCAGTCGACGCCGGGGGAGACTCGTCCCTGCTCACTTTGAATTCGCCCGCTCCGGCGCAACCGGCGGCGGACCCTCCCGGAATATGGTTTCAAGTCCTAATGGAACCCGGTCTACCAGAGTCCCCCGCTCCGGCAAGCCCGGCGCGGTCGAACCCAGAGCCTAGCGCGCCAGTTCCTTCATCGCCTTCTCGAGGCCCTCGAGGGTCAGAGGAAACATCCGGTCGCCGACGAGTTGGCGCATGACCTCGAGGGACGGGGTGTAATCCCAGTGCCGCTCGGCCGTGGGATTGAGCCAGACCACGTCATCGAAGGTCTGGGTGACGCGGTCGATCCAGATGGCGCCCGGCTCTTCGTTCCAGTGTTCGACCGAGCCGCCGGGATAGGTGATTTCGTAGGGGCTCATGGTGGCGTCGCCCACGAAGATGACCTTGTAGTCGCGGCTGAACTTGTGAAGCACGTCCCAGGTCGGGATCTTCTCGGCGTGACGGCGCCGGTTGTCCTTCCACACGCTCTCATAGAGGCAGTTGTGGAAGTAGTAGAACTCCATGTTCTTGAACTCGGTGCGCGCCGCGCTGAAGAGCTCCTCGCAGACCTTGATGTGGCTGTCCATCGAGCCACCGACATCGAAAAAGATCAGGACGCTGATCTTGTTGCGGCGCTCGGGCCTCAGCTTGATGTCGAGATAACCCTTCTCGGCGGTGCCGCGGATCGTGCCGTCCATATCCAGCTCTTCGGCGGCGCCGTCCCGGGTCCACTTGCGAAGGCGGCGGAGCGCGACCTTGATGTTGCGGGTGCCCAGCTCGACGCTGTCATCCAGGTTCTTGTATTCTCGCTTGTCCCAGACCTTCACGGCGCGGCCATGGCGGCCCTTGTCCTGGCCGATGCGCACGCCTTCGGGATGATAGCCGTTCGCGCCGAAGGGGGAGTCGCCGTTAGGGCCCTGGCCGCCCTTGCCCTTGCCCTTGCCTTCACCGTCTCCGTCATCGCCGTTCTCGCGCTGCTGGCGCATCTGCTCGGCGAGGGCCTCCATGAGCTTCTCGAAACCGCCCATGGCCTCGATCTGGGCCTTCTCCTCATCCGTGAGGAACTTGTCGGAGATCTTCTTCAGCCATTCCGCCGGAATGTCGGAAATGCCAAAACCTTCAAGTTTTTCAAGGCCCTTAAAGACATGCCCGAAGACCTGATCGAACGGATCGAGGTTCTTCTCGTCCTTCACCAGGGCGGACCGGGCGAGGTAGTAGAAGTCGTCGACATTGCGGTCGATCACGCCCTTGTCCATCGCCTCCATGAGCATCAGGTACTCCTTGAGGGTCACGGGGACCTTGGCCTCGCGGAGTTCGGTGAAGAAGCGCATGAACATGATGGACGTCCCCTGCCGGGCCGGACGGAAGTAACGGAGCTGAATGTGATGCCGCCGGGCCCGGCTGTCCAGCCCGGGACGTCTCAGAAGGCCGGACGCCGCCGCAGGATGAACTCACGATCCACCGTCTGGCCAACTGGGAATCCGTACTCCCCGACCTTCTCGAAATCGCGTCTCGCATAGAACCGCTGGGCGCCGAAGTTCTCCGACCACACCCCGATCCAGATGTCCGGAGGGGCCCGGGCGGCCATCCAGTCGATCACCGCATCGAAGAGCCGTCCGCCGACGCCGAATCCCTGGGCCGATCCCGCAAGGTAGATGCGCTTGAGCTCCAGCGATCGCACGCCGACATCAGGATGCGGCAGCCCGCAGGGTCCCGCCGTAGCGTATCCGATCGCGGTCCCCGTCTCGGTCTCTGCAATCCAACTGGCCTCGGAAGAGTCCTCCAGGCTCCGGCGTATGGCTTCCGGCTCGTAGGCTGACGCCAGGTAGGCTGCTAGATCTTCCGGGGGATAGAGGTGACCGAAGGTCTCGACGAAGGTCTCGCGACCGAGACGGGCAAGGCGGGCGGCGTCGCCCGCCCCGGCGCGGCGGAGGATCAACTGGGTCATCGACCGCCCATTACCTTTGCTCTGCCGCGGCCGGAAGACGCAACAGAGCCGGACCGCATTGCGGCCAAGGGGCGGGATGTCTAGGTTCCGGATCGCAGGACGGGGATTCCCATGGCGGACGGCACAGACATCGCAAAGCTTTCCTTCGAGCAGGCCCTCGCCGAACTCGAGCGCATCGTCGGACAGCTTGAGACAGGCCAGGCGCCGCTGGAGGAGTCCATCGCCCTCTACGAGCGCGGCGCCCTGCTGAAGGCCCACTGTGAGGCCCGCCTTGAACAGGCACGTCTCAAGGTCGAGAAGATCGTCATCGGTCCATCCGGAGAGGCGGCCGCTGAACCCGCCCGCTTCGAGTGAACTCCGACACCGCCCGCCGTCTGTCAGCCGTCGCCACCCGCATCGACAGCGCTCTTTCCGCCTTCCTGCCGCCCGTGGTGGGCCCCGAGGCGCGTCTGGCGGAGGCCATGCGCTACGCTGTGCTGGGCCCCGGCAAGCGCCTTCGGCCCTTCCTGGTCTTCCAGGCGGGGGAGATCCTGGAGGTTGAGGCCGAACGGCTCGACCGCGCCGCCTGCGCCCTGGAGTGCATCCACGCCTACAGCCTGGTGCACGACGACCTGCCGTGCATGGACGACGACGACCTGCGGCGCGGGCGGCCCACCGTGCACCGGGCTTTTGACGAGGCCACAGCCGTGCTCGCCGGCGACGCCCTGCAGGCCCTGGCCTTCGAGATCCTGGCGGCGCCCGAGACCCATCCCGACGGCCGGGTGCGTGCGGACCTCGTCAGCGCCCTGGCCCGCGCCTCCGGCGCCCGCGGGATGTGCGGCGGCCAGATGATCGACCTGTCCGGTGTGGGTGAAGACCTCGGCGCAGTGGCCAGGATGCAGCGGCTCAAGACCGGCGCGCTGATCTCGGCGGCCTTTGAACTCCCCCTCGTCATGGCCCGCGCTGGTGACGCCGAACGGCACGCCCTCCTGGCCTTCGCCCACGACCTCGGGCTCGCCTACCAGATCGTGGACGACCTCCTGGACGTCGAAGGCGAAACCGGCGTGGTCGGCAAGGTCACTGGCAAGGACGCCGCGCGCGGCAAGGTCAACTTCGTGACCCTTCTGGGGGTCGATGACGCCCGCGCCCGCCTTGATGTCATTGCCGATCAGGCCCGCACCCACCTCGATCCCCTTGGGGAAAGAGCCGTTGGACTCCGGGCCTGTCTGGATTTCGTGCTTGATCGGCGAAGCTGATTGCGAGCAAAGCAAGCGACATGCCCCCCCTGACCCCGCTCCTTGACACCGTGTCTTCGCCCGCCGACCTTCGTGGCCTATCCATCGCCCAACTTCGCCAGCTGGCCGACCAGGTGCGCGCCGAGACGATCGATGCGGTATCCCAGACGGGTGGACACCTGGGCGCCGGCCTCGGCGTGGTCGAACTCACCGTCGCTCTGCACCATGTCTACCAGACGCCCGAGGACATTCTGATCTGGGACGTGGGCCACCAGGCCTATCCCCACAAGATCCTCACCGGGCGACGGGACCGGATCCGCACCTTGCGCCAGGGCGGCGGCCTCAGTGGCTTCACCAAGCGCGCGGAGAGTCCCTACGATCCCTTCGGCGCCGCGCACGCCGCGACCTCCATCTCCGCGGCGCTGGGTTTCTGCGCCGCCCGTGACGCAGAGGGCCGAGACAACAGCGTGGTGGCGGTGATCGGCGATGGCTCCATGAGCGCCGGCATGGCGTACGAAGCGATGAACAACGCCTCCGAGACCACCGGCCAGCTGACAGTGATCCTCAACGACAACGACATGTCCATCGCTCCACCGGTGGGCGGCATGAGCGCCTACATGGCGCGGCTGGTCTCGGGCGGCGGCTACCAGTCCTTGCGCAAGCTTGGAAAATCGATGGCCAGCGCCCTGCCTCGGCCCCTTCAGGAAGCCGCCCGCAAGGCCGAGGAGTTCGCCCGGGGCATGGTGACCGGCGGCACCTTCTTCGAGGAGCTGGGCTTCTACTACATCGGGCCGATCGACGGGCATGACCTCGAGGCCCTGGTCCCGATCCTGCAGAACGCCCGCGAGATCCGTGACCGTCCGGTCCTCGTCCACGTTGTCACACAGAAGGGCAAGGGCTACGCCCCGGCGGAGAGCGCCGAGGATAAGCTGCACGCCGTGGCCCGTTTCGACGTCGTGACCGGCCGCCAGGCCAAGCCGACCCAGCCAGCGCCGCCTTCCTACACGCGCGTCTTCGCCGACGCCCTGATCTCGCAGGCAGAGCGGGACCCCCGCATCGTCGCGGTGACCGCCGCCATGCCCTCGGGGACCGGCCTGGATCTTTTCGGCAAGCGTTTCCCGGACCGGACCTTTGACGTCGGCATCGCCGAGCAGCATGCGGTCACCTTCGCCGCCGGCCTGGCGGCGGATGGCATGAAGCCCTTCGCCGCCATCTATTCGACCTTCCTCCAGCGTGGCTACGATCAGGTCGTGCACGATGTCGCCATCCAGCGACTCCCGGTCCGCTTCGCCATGGATCGCGCCGGCCTGGTGGGCGCAGATGGTCCCACCCACGCCGGTTCCTTTGATATCGGCTTCATGGGCGCCCTTCCCGGCATGGTCCTGATGGCCGCCTCCGACGAGGCCGAGCTGGCCCGCATGGTGGCGACGGCGGCGGTCATTGATGACCGGCCCTCGGCGTTTCGCTATCCCCGCGGGGAAGGGCTGGGCGTGGTGGTTCCCGAGCGGGTTGAGCCGCTGGAGATCGGCCGCGGCCGCATCGTCCGGGAAGGAACCACCGTGGCGCTTCTGTGCTTCGGCGCGCGCCTCGGGGAGTGCCTGAAGGCCGCTGATCTCTTGGCGGCGCGCGGCGTCTCGGCGACAGTCGCCGATGCGCGTTTCGCCAAGCCTCTCGATGAGGATCTCATCCTCCGCCTCGCTCGTGAGCACGAGGCCCTGATCACGGTGGAGGAGGGCGCCATGGGCGGCTTCGGCGCCTTCGTCCTGCAGATGCTGGCGGCCCGCGGCGTCCTCGACTCCGGTCTGAAGGTGCGGACCCTTTATCTCCCGGACGTCTTCCAGGATCAGGACAAGCCCGAGGCGATGTATGCCCAGGCTGGCCTCGATGCGCCGGGGCTGGCCGCCGCCGCCTTCAGCGTGCTTGGGGACGGCCTGTCCGCCACGGCCGTCCTGCGAGCCTGATCCTCCGCAGCTAGAACGGCCAGAGCCTGGCGACCACGGACTGACCGGCGGGCGCCTTCTGCATGGTCGAGATGTCGCCCCGGCCGCCATAGTTGATGCGCGCCTCTGCGATCTGGGTGTGCCGGATCGTATTTGTGGAGGAGATGTCCTCCGGGCGGATCATTCCGGAAACTGTCAACTGGCGGAGCTCGGCGTTGGTGCGCACCTCCTGGGTGCCCTCAATGATCAGATTGCCGTTCGGAAGGATGCCGGTCACCACCGCCGCAACGGTCAGGGAGATGGCCTCCGCCCGGTTTACGCTGCCGGACCCGGAACTCGAAAAGGTCGAGTTGGTCTGGAAAGGCGAGGCGTTGTCGAAGCTGTTGCCCGGGGGAAGCAGGCGGCGCACCTGTCCCTCGAGTCCGAACAGGCTGGTCAGGGCGGCGTCTGTCTCTGACGAACGGTTTGAGACCGAGGTGTTGGAGGTCTTGGCGGAGTCGTTGATGGCGATCTGGACCGTCACGATGTCGCCAACCCGGCTGGCCCTCTGATCAATGAAGAAGGCGCGAGCCCCGCTGCGCCAGAGCGAGTTGGCCGAGGCGGGCGATATCTCTGCCTGCGACGGCAGCATGCCGAGGTCCGGACGTCGTTCCTGCGGCGTCACCGGATAGGCCGACGGGCTGAGGCTGGGGCCCACAGCGGCGTCCTTGACGGTTGAACAGGCGGCGAGGGGCAGGGTGGCGAGAAGAAGGGCGGCGGCGAGTCTCATGGAGCGGGACCTGTCTGGAAAAGGGTTCAACGGCGGGCGATCCGCGTGGAGGTCGAGGGACGTCCGCCGGGTGAGTCGGGGCCAGTCGCCGCCCGGCCCGGACCGGTGACGACCGCCTGGAAGGTCTTCTTGGAGGTAAGGTTCTGAAGGGTGATCAGCTGGCCGATGGCGCCGGCGTCCAGCGCCCTGACCTGGAGTTCCAGGGAGACCCCTCCGGATTGATAGGTCGCGGTGACCAGATCACCTGTTCGGATCGCCATGGGTGCGCTGACATCCCGCGCCGAAACCAGAGCGCCCTCCCTGAGGGGGCGTCTCGCAATCATGCCGATCGCCTCGTCGGCGTCCCGCAGGGCGTCGACCGGGGCGGCTGCGGCCCGGGTCCAGACGAGGTCTTCGGCCCGCACTTCTTCCCCAGCGGCCAGGCTCCGCGCATAGGCGAGGACCTGGACCTGACGCCCACGGGAGGAGGCGAGGGGCGACGGCGCTTCGCCCTGGCGAACGATGATGCGCCTCAACCCGTCCGGATTGGACCACTGAAGTCCGTGACGCCGGGCGAGAATCTGGACGGCGGTCGCATCCAGCACCACCGTGGGGCCCGAGCGCGCGGCCACACGCGCCGAGGCCGCCGGCCCGCCTCCCTCGAAGAGATCGCCCAGGGTCACCACCCCGTCGGAATCGACGGGATCGCCCCGGAGAGCGACCGATGTCCCGGCGCTGGCCACCGCCGGAGTCATCAGGGTGAGGGCGAGGGCGGCGGCGATCAGACGGCGCAACGGATCAGCTCCGGATCTGGTTGGCGGTCGACAGCATTTCGTCGGCTGACTTGATGACCTTGGAGTTCATCTCGTACGCCCTCTGGGCGACGATCAGGGCGGTCACCTCGGCGACCGCATCGACGTTCGAGGCTTCGGTGTAGCCTTGGAGCAGCACGCCTGTGCCGTCGACGCCCGGCACGCTGAGGGTCGGCGCTCCGGAGGACCCGCTTTCAAGGTACAGGTTGTCTCCGATCGCCTCGAGGCCGCCTTCATTCACAAAGGTCGCCAGTTCGAGCGTTCCCACCACCGAGGGTTCCACCTGGCCCGCCTGTTTGATCTGGATCTGACCGGCCTTCGAGATCGAGACGTCCGTCGCATCCGGAGGGATCACGACGGCGGGCTGGATCTGGTATCCATCCGAGGTGACCAGCTGGCCCTGGTCGTTCAGGGACAGGTTCCCAGCCCTCGTGTAGGCGAGTTCGCCGGTCGGCATCAGGACCTGCAGGTACCCACGCCCCTGGATGGCGATGTCCAGCTTGTTGCCGGTCTGGGTCATCGGCCCCTGCTCGGTAATCCGGTAGATCGAGCCTGCCGTGACCCCGGCGCCAACCTGCAGCCCGGTCGGGACGACGGTGCCCTGGTCCGATGACTGAGACCCTGCCCGTTCGAGGGTCTGATAGAGCAGATCCTGAAATTCCGCCCTCTGCCGCTTGAACCCCACGGTGTTCATGTTGGCGATGTTGTTCGAGATGACCTCGACGTTCAGCTGCTGGGCGGACATGCCGGTTGCGGCAGTTCGGAGAGCTTGCATGGGGGGTCAGCCTTTCTACTCGACGCGTCCGAGTCGCTCGACGGATCGACGCGACAGTTCCTGGGTATTCTCCATTATCCGGGCCAGGGACTCGTAGGCCCGGGTCACCTCGATCATCTCGGTGACCTGGAGAATGGGATTGACGTTGGAGCCTTCCAGAACCCCCTGCCGGATCTGCGAACCTGTCGCGGGCTGAGGCTCTGCGTTGGACGTGTTCCGGTACTGGTTGGCGCCCACCTTCTCGAGCGCGGAAAGCGAATCGAAGACAACCACGCCGAGGCGGCCAACCTGTTCGATCCCCTGGCTCAATGAGCCGTCAATAGCGATCTCGACCGGCCCTCTCTGGACATCAATGATCACCTCTGCGCCGCCCGCATCCAGCAGGGGCTGACCGGCCTGGTTCACGATCCGGCCCGTTCCGTCGAGGCGGAAGTGACCGTCACGGGTGTACCGCTCTCCTGAGGGGGTCTGGATCCGGAAGAAGCCTGGCCCTTCTATCGCCAGATCAAAGGTCGCATTGGTGATCTGCAGGGGGCCCTGGGAGAAGTCACGGGCAAGTCCATCATCAATGACGAACTTGATCGGATTGGGACCCTCAACCGTCCGTGCGGGAGCCTTGGGTTCAGTGCGCACGAGAGCCTGCTCGGCCTTGAAGCCGGATGTATCGGCATTGGCTATGTTGTTCGCGACGATGTCCAGCTGACGCCGGAGGGTCATCTGCCGCGAAAGCCCTACGTAAAGTGCGTTGTCCATCGACTCGGTCGCCTGATGCTGAGGCCCCGGAGGGCTCTGTTCACCATGCAAACCTTGGGCCAATCAAAAAACCCAATAAAAACAGCAATTAAAATAGTTAATTCCGTCCGGGCTGCGGAATTTGCCGGGCCAATCCTCCCGCTCCTGGCGGTCGCAAGAACGGATCGTTAACTAAACCGCGCTACCCATTCACCGAACCCAAGGAGTTATGGCCGTGGCCAAGCCCCCCAAGAGTGCTGACGAGGAAGACGTCGATCTCGGCGGCGCCGAGGCTGGCGAAGAGGGCGGCAAGAAGAAGCTCCCTCTCCGACTCATCATCATCGCAGGTGTCGCAGCCGTGGTTGTGCTCGGAGGAGGGGGTGCTGCGGCCTTCTTCCTCTTCTTCAATCAGCCCCCTGCGGCGGAGAAAGACGGCGCGGAGAAGAAGGGCGGAGCCGAGGCGAAGAAGGAAGCCGGAAAGGCTCCGGAAGGCGAGGAGGGAGAGCCGCTTGTCGTGGTCACCCAGGGACCGGACGGGGTGCTCTTCTGCACGCTCCCGAACATGGTCACGAACATGCAGGCGAGCGATGGCAGGCCTGTCTACCTCAAGCTCAAGGTGACCCTTGAGGCCCCGGATCAAGAGACGGCCGACCTGATCGGTCCGGCCATGCCCAGGCTCCAGGATATGCTGCAGGCCTTCCTGCGGGAGTTGCGCCCCGAAGATCTGCAGGGGTCCCAGGGGACCTTTCAGTTGCGGACGGAAGTCCTTCGGAGGGTCAATCTGGTGATCGCGCCTGCCCGCGTGAACGCTGTTCTGATCGAGGAGATGCTCATCAGCTAGGCCTGTGGCCGGCTGGAGAAGGCGCCATGGCGAATACTGACGACATTTCTCCCGGAGGTGAAGAAGGCTGGGGGCGGAGCGGCTCCTCCGAGGCCCTCCTCGGCGGTGAGCGCATCCTGAACCAGGATGAGATCGATAGTCTCCTGGGCTTCGACGTCACCGGCGATGACAGCCTCGAGCGCAATGGCATACGGGCGATCATCAATTCCGCGCTGGTGTCCTATGAGCGCCTGCCGATGCTGGAGATCGTCTTTGACCGCCTCGTGCGGTACATGACGACATCTCTGCGGAATTTCACCTCGGATAATGTCGAAGTCAGCCTAGACAGCATTTCTTCCATAAGGTTTGGAGATTATCTTAATTCGATCCCTCTTCCGGCGATATTGACTGTCTTCAAGGCGGAACAGCTTGAAAACTATGGACTTCTGACAGTTGACTCGAACCTGATCTATTCGATCGTGGATGTGTTGCTCGGTGGGCGTCGCGGCACAGCCGCCATGAGGATCGAGGGACGGCCCTACACCACCATCGAGCGCGTGCTGGTCCAGCGGATGGTCGAGGTCATACTTGCGGACGCCAAGCTGGCGTTCGAGCCCCTCACGCCCGTGACCTTCACTCTGGACCGGCTTGAAACCAACCCGCGATTTGCGGCCATCGCCCGACCAGCCAACGCGGCGATCCTGGTCAAACTCAGGATCGACATGGAGGACCGCGGCGGCCGGGTTGAGTTGCTATTGCCGTACGCCACCCTGGAACCGATCCGGAAAATGCTTCTCCAGCAATTCATGGGGGAGAAGTTTGGCCGGGACAACATCTGGGAAGGTCACCTGGCGACCGAGCTCTGGACGACCCAGATGGATATCCGCGCCGTTCTGGACGAGCAGCAGTTGCCGCTTCAGACCGTGCTCAACCTCAAGGTGGGTGATACCTTGATGCTCAACGCAACCCCGGACAAGGCGGTCGAGTTGCGCGCAGGATCGGTACACCTGACAACCGCTCGAATGGGGCGGCGCAATCACCATATCGCCGTGAGGGTCGAGGCTCCCCTGAGCCGGACGGCCCGGCGCGCGGTCCAGGAGATGTCCAGCTCATGATTACCATCATTCTCAACCTGCTCCTGGCCAGCCTTCTGTGCGGCGCGCTTTGGATGGGCTGGCGCCTGAACGAGCGACTGAAGGTGCTTCGTGAGGGGCAGATGGGTTTTGCGAAGGCGGTCGCGGACCTCGACGCTGCGGCCGCCCGGGCGGAGCGTGGTCTTGCCGATCTCAAGGCCGCGAGCGACGAGATGGCCGAGGTTCTGGTGACGAGGATCGAGCGCGCCAGGGTTCTTGCCTCCAAGCTTGATCAGCAGTTCGAGGCGGGCGCCCGTGCGGGGCTGGCGATCGACCCCCGCGACGCCCAGGCCTCCGATGCGGACATCGAGCGGTTGAGCCGTAACCTCGGGTCGTTGCTCGCGCAAAGCCGGGAAGCGAAGGCCAGAGGCCGCGAGGCGCCCGTCGTCCTTGAGCGTCGTCCCGCCGCGGGGGTGCGCCGGCGTCCCGATTTCGAGGATGATCTCTTTCTGGCCTCAGAGGACCTGCGTCCCAGAGCCGTGTTCTCGAGGGCGCGCGGATGACCCGGCCGGCGCGTATTCTGCCCCTGGTGGGGGTCGCCGCAGTCGGTGTCCTCGCCATCAACGCCCTGTCCGGGCTGAACGGAGCCCCGGATCTGTTTTCGGGCGCCCGAGCCTTCGCCCAGGGAGCCGCCGCCCCGTCCGCAGACCGCCCGGCCGGCGGCGCCCCGGACAATGCCGCCGGAGCGGCGAAGCCCGGGAATGGCGCGCCGGCGGCGCCGACCAATCCTCCCGTCTGCGCCCCGACGGCCGCCGAGCTCGCCAAGGAGGCCGGCCTTTCTCCCGCGGAGCTTCAAATCCTGCAAAGCCTGGGCGCCCGCCGCGGACAGCTTGATCAGAGAGAGGCGGACTTCAACACCCAACTCGCCCTGCTTGCAGCGGCGGAGGCCAAGCTGGATGCGAAGGTCAAGTCGCTGAACGGCATCAAGTCCGACATCCAGGGTCTCCTGAAGCAGGGCGATGAGCAGGAAGCGGCGGAAGTGGCGCGAATGGTCAAGGTCTTTGAGGCCATGAAGCCCAAGGACGCCGCGCCGCGGATGGTCCTCCTGGACGACTCCGTCAGGTTGCCGATCGCCGCGCGAATGAAGGAAAAATCCCTCGGCCTGATCCTTGCCCAGATGCCTCCGGAGGAGGCGAAAAGGCTGACAGAGGCTCTGGCGAAGCGATTTGAACCCGTTCGATCTGCGGCGAACGCCTCGGGAGCGACGACGCCTCCTGCAGGCCCGGCTCCCGCCGCCGGCCCGCAGCCTGCCCGCGCCGCTGCGCCTGCCGCGCCCGCAGGCCCAGCCTGATCCATGTCCTTGCGACGATCCCTCAGCTCGGGCGTCGCAGCGGTCGCGATCGCCGCCGCCGTCGCCACGCCGATCGGCGCCCAGAACGCCGGCGCCCGCCAGGAGGTCAGGGTCGCGGAGGCTGCTGGCTTCACGCGGCTTGATTTTGCTTCCGGCGTCTCGACGCGCCGCGAGGGAGACACCCTGACGGTGACCTTTCCGGCGGGCGTCCGGCCTGACCTCTCGCGATTCCGTTCCGGACCCCTGAGATGGATCGAGGCTGCGAGGGTGGGCCAATCGGGTGGACGGACCCAGTTAATCATCACCCTGGCCGACGAGGCGGATCTGAGGACCGGGACCGCCGATGGCGGTGTCTGGATCAACGTCTTTCCACGGCCAGAGGTCGCCGCGTCATCGGAAACTGCACCTCCGCAGCCTACTGAGCCTCCCGCCAGGCCAGCGACCCGGCCCGACCCTCTGCCGAGGAGCGGGGTCGTCAAGGCGGAAGTTGAGCTTGAGCAGGGGCAGGTTGTCCTGAGCTTTCCCTTCGCCAATCCTGCAGGAGCGGCTGTTTTCCGCAGAGGCGGCTCGATCTGGGTGGTCTTCGATGCGCCTGCCCGGCTTGACATCTCGACTCTTCCGAGAGGTCTCCGCCAGATGGCCTCGGCTGAGGCCTTCAGGGGCCCGGACTACGCCGCCATTCGCATTGAGGCGCCGCCCGGAACGCCTTTCAGGGCGGATTCTGCGGGGGCCACATGGAACATTATCCTCGGTCGGGCGGCGTCCCCTGATGGATCGATCATCCGCGTCGTCCGGGATGAAGTGGGCGGACCCGCCGCCCTGAAGGGCGCCGTCGCGGGCGCGACCCGCGTTCTGCGGATTCCCGATCCCGTCGTGGGCGACATAATGTCCGTCGTCACCGCTCTAGGACCCTCGAAGGGCGCGCCCCTCCGCCGGCAGTTCGCGCAGATCACTGTGCTTCCCTCGGCCCAGGGTCTCGCCCTCGAGTCTCTGGTTCCCGATCTCGCCGTCACGCACGATGGCGACATCGTGCGGATAGGACGGCCGGATGGGCTGGCGCTCTCACCCCTATCTGTCGGATCGGCTCCCGAGGACGCGGGTCTCGATGCGCCGCGGCCAGCTCTCCTGCCGGCGCTCATCGATCAGACGAACTGGCCCAGGACGGGGCCGGAGGGATTCCTGGCCCGGTACAACCAGCTCGTCGCTGCAGCGGCCCAAGAGGCGGCGGGGGGGAAGGAGGCTCCGACCGCCAATCGGTTCGCCCTGGCCCGGTTCCTGGTCGGAAGCGAACTCTCCTACGAGGCCATCGGGGTCCTGAACGATCTCGCCCGCCAGACGCCCCGGGTTCTGGACAACCCTGAGTTCCGCGGACTGCGGGGAATCTCCAGGGTTCTGGCGGGTCGCTATGCAGAGGCCGCCGCCGATTTCTCGGCGCCGATCCTGGCGTCTGATCCGTCCGCCTCCCTTTGGCGAGCCTTTGTCTCCGCTCAGCTCGGGCAGTGGACCGAGGTCCGAAACGAGTTCGGCGCGGGCGCAGAGGCCTTCAACCAGTTCTCGCCCGTGTGGAAGTCACGCTTTGCCCGCGCTGAGGGGCAGGCAGCCCTTGCGCTTGGCGATCTGGAAGGGACAGACAGAGCCATCCAGCTTGCGCTTGAGGACCGGGCAGGCTCGGCGGAGACCCTGGCGGTCAGACTTCTCCAGGCGCGCCTCCTGGAGGAGCAGGGCGCCAAGGATCGCGCGGTGCGAATCTATCAGGCTGTCGCGACGGCTCCGTTGGAGTGGCTATCGACGCCGGCGGCCCTCAGCGCCGCAAGGCTCCGGCTGGATCAGGGAAAGATCACTCCGGTCCAGGCGGCCGATGAGATCAACGCCCTTCGGTTCCGATGGCGGGGAGATGGAACCGAGCTCGAGGTCATCCGAACCTTGGGGGGCCTCTACCTGAGCCAGGGGCGCTATCGGGAGGCGTTGGAAACCCTGAGATCGGCCGGGCGGTCTCTGCCTGACCTTCCGGAGGCGGTTCAGCTGCAGTCGGACCTCAACCAGGCCTTCCGGGCCCTGTTCATCGACGGGGTTGCGGACGGGCTTCAGCCTGTCCAGGCCCTCGCCCTGTTCCTTGACTTCAAGGAACTGACCCCACTTGGAGCGGAAGGCGACCTGATGGTTCGCCGCCTTGTCGGCCGACTCGTCAATGTCGACCTGCTTCCCCAGGCTGCGGAGTTGCTGAAGTACCAGACCGAAAACCGGCTTGAGGGTGCACCAAAGGCCCAGGTTGCGACGGATCTGGCCCTGATCTACCTGATGGATCGCAAGCCCGAGCAGGCCCTGCAAGCGATCAATAGTTCCCGCACGACCCTGCTGCCGCCTGCGATGCAGATGGAGCGCCGGCGGGTAGAGGCGCGGGCGCTGATCGCGTTGAATCGCCCCGATGACGCCCTTGAACTTCTGGAACGGGATCGGACGCCCGAAGGCGAGGATCTGCGCAACGAGATCATCTGGCGCAAGAAGAACTGGCCGGTCGCCGGTGCAGCGTTTGAGCGGAGCCTTGGAGATCGATGGCGACGTCCTGGCGCTCTCAGCGCCGAGGAAGAAGGCAGGTTGCTCCGGGCGAGCATTGCGTACAGCCTGTCCGGGGACGATGCAGGACTTGCGAGGTTGCGAACCCGGTTTAGTCCCTTCATCGAGAACGCCAGAAATCCGGACGCTCTCCGCGTCGGTCTGGCTGGCCTGGACTCCTCGGAAGCCGGCGCCCCCGATTTCAGCAAGGTGACTGCCGACAGCGAGGCCTTTTCAGGCTGGGTCGAGAAGATGCGCGCCCGATTCACCCGGGCGGCGCCGTCCCCTGCACCCGCCGCCGGGTCCCGCCCGTCATCGACGACCCCAACGCCAAGGTCTGCAACCGCCCCGGCGAGCCCGACTCCGCCATCTCCGGCCCAGCCGCCGGCAGCGCCCCGCCCCGCCTGATCTGTCCGGCCGGTAGGCGGAGAGAGGGAGAGGCCGTCTTCAGGAAGGGTTGAAGCTATACGCCGCTGGCCCGTTGGAAGCTCTCGATCAGACTCCCCGCCACCAGGCGCCAGCCGTCAACCAGCACAAAGAAGATGAGCTTGAAGGGCAGGGAGACCACAATGGGCGGAAGCATCATCATGCCCATGCTCATCAGGACGCTGGCGACCACCAGGTCGATGACAAGGAAGGGAACGAAGAGAAGGAAGCCGATTTCGAAGGCCCTCTTCAGCTCCGAGATCATGAAGGCCGGGATGACCACCCGGATGGGGACGTCCTCCGCTGTCGCGGGACGCTCGATCCTTGAGAGCCTGATGAACAGCGCCAGGTCTTCACGGTTGACCTGGCTCAGCATGAAGGTCTTCACCGGGCCGCTGGCCGCCTCAAACGCCTGAGGCAACTCCATTTCGTTATTCATCAGGGGCCGAACGCCGAGATCATAGGATCTCTGGAGCGTCGGCGTCATGACGATCGCCGTCATGAAGAGGGCCAGGCTGACAAGGACGGCGTTTGGCGGGGTCTGCTGGATGCCAAGGGCGGTCCGCAGCAGGGACAGGACAACGACCATCCTCACGAAAGAGGTCGTCATGATGACGATGGACGGGGCCAAGGACAGGACGGTCAGCAGGCCGATCAGCTGGACCACCCTCTCGGTGAGACCGGCTCCCGTTCCCAGGTCGATATTGATCGCCTGGGCGAGGGCCGCGGCTGGCAGAACGAGAGAGATGGCGCCTGCTATGAGGGCAAGCTTGCCCGCGAGCCTGAGGTCCTGGGCGAAGGCGGCAAGATGCTCTGATCGACTTTGCCTGACCTTCATCACTCTGCTTCCCGGGGCTGGGCGGGCGGCGTCAGCTCACGCCCGTCTCCGAGCATGAGGAGGCGGGTTTCCCCGTCGCACTCGACGAGGACAAGCCGTCTCGCCGGATCGAGGATCAGGGTCTCCACGATGCGCATGCGACGTTCCCGTCTTGCGGACGAGATCCTGAAGACTCCGCCCGGTCCGAACCGGCGCAGGAGCACGGCGGCTATGCCGATCAGCCCCAAGGTGAAGAGCAGGGCGAAGGCCGCTCGGGCGAGGGTGATCAGATCCATGGACGAACCATGCCAAACGGGTGTTAAGGACCAATTAACCCTGTTTGTTTACCGTGACCACATGGACGTTTCTTCGATACCGATCCTCGCCATGCTGCGCAGCCGGATGACCTATCTGTCCGAGCGGCAGAGGGTGGTCGCCGAGAATGTGGCCAACACGAGTACGCCGGGTTACCGGCCAAGAGACCTCGCGCCCTTTCGGTTCAAGGCGTCTTCAGCCCAGCCAGGATCAGCCAGCCGCACCTCGAGCGAGGTTCCGACCGCCCTTGAGGTGACGCATCCGGCCCACCAAAGGCCGGAGGGGCCTGAGGCTTCGGCCGCCGCCCGCGGCTTCCGCGCGGAACGCCGACCTGATGCGGTGACGACCCTCGACGGCAATCAGGTTTCGCTGGAAGACCAGATGCTTCGCATGGCCGACTCGCGCATGAACTACGAGGCGGCGATCAGCTTCTATCAGAAGTCGGTCACCATGATCCGCACCGCCGCCCGTTCCCCGGCAAGATAGGGCTTGAATGATGGCCGATGTCCGTCCTCCCGCAAATGCCGCTCAGGCCATCGCCGCCACCGCCCTGCGGGCCGAGCAGGCGAGGATGCGGATCATCGCCGAGAACATCGCCAACGCGAACTCGACCTCGAAGACCCCGGGCGGCGACCCGTACCGGCGTCAGGTCCCTGTCTTTGAGCCGGTGCGGACCGATGCCGGGCAGGGCGTGAAGATGGTCCGGGTTGCGCCGGACCAGAGCGACTTCAAGTCCGAGTATGATCCGGGGCATCCCTCCGCTGACGCCGAAGGATTTGTGAAGCTGCCGAACGTCAACACCCTGATCGAGTCGCTCGACATGAAGGCGGCCCAGCGCGCTTACGAGGCCAATCTGACCGTCATCGAGACCGCACGGGCAATGGACATGCGCACCCTGGATCTTTTGCGGAAATAGACGGGAGGCATTGAATGATCACCCCCCTCAGCGTCGCCAAGGCCTATGCCGCCGCACAGCGGGGCGTCAGCGGACTGGCTTCGGAAGGCGCCGCAGGCGCCGCGGGAGCGGATTTCGGGGCCATGGTCCGCGGGGTCGTGGACAACGCCATCGGCGCCTCCAAGACCGCAGAGCAACAGATCGTGGCGCATGCGCAGGGCAAGGCCCAGCTGATTGACGTCGCGACCGCTGTCTCCGCCGCCGAAACCAGCCTGGAAACCGTTCTGGCCGTGCGGGATCAGGTGATCAGCGCCTATCAGGAAATCATGCGGATGCCGATCTGACCCGGCCGGTCGGACGCTGCAAGGAGTTATGCCATGAACGGCGCTGAAGTCATTGATATCAGCCGTGACGCCCTTTGGCTGACCATCCAGCTTTCAGCGCCCATGCTGATCGTGGCGCTTGTGGTCGGGGTCGTCATCGGCCTGTTGCAGGCCCTTACCCAGATCCAGGAAGCGACCCTGGTCTTTGCGCCGAAGATTGTGGCGGTCTTTGTTTCCGTGCTCGTCTTTCTTCCGCTCATGGGCGCCCTGATGTCACGGTTCATGAACGATATTGTCGCGCGCATCGTCGCGATGTAGCCGGCGTGGAGCCTTACGCTTCCGTGCAGCAGGTCTATGCCGGCGCCATGGTCTTCGCCAGGCTGGCGGCTCTTGTGATGACCATGCCGGCGATCGGGGACCAGGCGGTGCCTGTCCGGATCCGGCTTTCCTTCGCCCTTGTCCTGACCTTGACCCTCACTCCAGTGGTCATGCCGGTTCTTCCGGTTCCACCGGTTGAGCTTGCCGACATGGCGATTCAGGTGATCCGGGAGATCTTCATCGGTCTGATGATGGGCGCCGTCATGAGGATGTTCATGGCCTCGCTGGCCGTGGCGGGCGAAGTCATCTCGATACAGTCCACCCTCTCGTTCGCCCAGACATCGGCGCCCGGAATCATCGACTCCTCGACCACCCTGGGCACCTTCATCGGCCTCATGGGGCTGATCCTGATCTTCTCGACCAACCTGCATCACCTGTTCCTTGGTGCGATGGTGAACTCCTATTCGATCTTTCCGTTCGGAGCCTCCGCCTCAGTTTCGGATTCCGGCCAACTCGCTATCCGGACCCTCGCGGAGGCTTTCCGGCTGGGCGTTCAACTGAGTGCGCCGGTTCTTGTCCTGTCCATTGTCTTCAATGTCGCGGTCGGCCTGGCCGGGCGGATCATGCCTCAGTTCCAGGTCTTCTTTGTCGCATCGCCCCTGATGATCCTGCTGTCCCTGGCGATCCTGGCGATGAGCCTCGGACTTCTCGGCATGGTCTGGGTCAACGGCTATGGCGGCCTCCTGAGAAGTTTTGCAGGGGTCGGCAGTGGCTGAGGGTGAAGACTCTGCGTCGAAGACAGAAGAACCGACAGGCCGAAAGATTGATCAGGCCCGGGAGAAGGGCGATGTTCCAAAGACCGCCGATCTTCCTCAGGTTGCGGTCTACGCCGCCATTGCGGGGGTCCTGGCCTTCCTGGGCGGGCTGCTGAGTCAGCAGCTCGCCCTCGCCCTGACCCCATTCATACAGAGTCCCCACGAGATTGACCTGTCAGCAGCGGGAGCCACAGGGCTGGGGTGGGAGGTTGCCGGGGCATCGGCCCCCATCCTGCTGGCCGTCACGGGCGCCGCGATTGTCGCCGGGATTCTTGGACATGTCCTTCAGACGGGCCTGATGTGGTCGCCATCATTGCTTGAGCCCAAGCTCTCGAAGGTCAGCCTGATCCAGGGATTCAAGAGGCTCTTCGGCCTTGACGCGCTCATCCAGTTTGTGAAGTCCCTGATCAAGCTGATTATCATATCGGTCATATGTTTTCTGGTTCTGAGGCCCCACTGGGACCATTTGCAGAAACTTCCAAACGTCGAAGTCGTAGCTCTTCTGCCAATTAGTTTTGAGATCATCAAGAATCTCTCAGTTCTTATAGTCGGATTTTCAATCGCAGTCGCTGCATTGGACTGGTTGATACAGCGCCAGAGATTTTACCAGAGACAGATGATGACCCGTGAGGAGGTGCGCGAGGAGTTCAAGCAGACTGAGGGTGACCCTTACATCAAGGCTCGCCAGCGCGGTCTCCTCATGCAGACGGCGCGGCAGCGCATGATGACGGCGGTGCCGATGGCCACCGTAGTGATCATGAACCCGACCCACTACGCCGTGGCGCTCTCCTATGAAGAGGGTGCGGCCGAGGCTCCGACCTGCGTCGCCAAGGGCCTTGATGCGATCGCCCTCAAGATACGGGAGGTCGCCGAAGAGGCCGGCGTTCCGGTGGTCGAGGATCCCCCTCTGGCGCGGGCGCTCTATGCAGCGGTTGATATCGACGAGCAGATTCCCATCGCCCAGTATGAGGCCGTCGCGAAGGTCATCGGCTTCGTTCTGTCTGGCCGGCGAAGCTTCTTTGCGGGAAGATAGCCGACACTTTCCGTGTCGAGTCCGACCATGAAAGACTGACCACATGACGCTGGTGATCGACGGGTCAGGATATGACGCGGCCCACCGGGCAAGCGCTTTTCAATCGTTCTGAAACCCTTGGAGCGTCTGTTCAGAATGGTAGCCGAGACGATTCGATGCGGCTCAGGTGAGAGGTGTGCATGACGATGCGTGGGCGCAGGGGTTCCAGCGTTGACGGGGTGGACCTGCTGGTCCTTCTGCTCTTTGCTGCGCTGGTCGTTCTCGCAGCCCTGAGACTGTTCACCACGGGGGTTGAGGCGTCCGCTGCCTTGCTCCTGGGGGCGGGTGTGGCGGGGTTCATGGTCCTGGGTGTTCTGATCCTCCGACGCGCAAACCCAATTCCCAAGGACGCTGACCAGGCGACGAACATCCTCGCCGCCCTCGATGAGCCGGCGGCGATCCTCTCGATGGATGGTCGGATTCAATCCACGAATTCACCCTGGAGGCAATTGCTTGGAGACTCGGACCGGTTGCCGAGGGCGCAGGGGTCTGCGCCGAGTCTCTTCGAGGGGCTCAACAGGGCTCGCCGAGAAGGAAGGGTCAGGGCCGCGCTGATGCTTGACGGACAAGACACTCCGCTTCGTATCAGCCTTCTGGCCAACCAGAGCTTTCTGATCCGCCTTGGAGCGGGTGAGGCGCCATCCGCAAGCATTGATGGTGAAGTTTCTGCCGATAGTGCCGGGAGACAGCCACTCCCCACGCCAGATGCTCTTGACGCCTTTGCCGCCACAGCTCCGTTCGGGGCCGCCCTTCTTGGTGAAGGCGAACCTTTCGTCGCCCCGATACTTGAGTTCAATCCCACCCTGGCGGCGATCGCAGGGACAAGCCGGTCGGCGGTTGTCTTTGGCGATCTCTTCGATACCGCGTCCCTGACCGATGCTCGTCAGCGGCTCGCATCGGGCCGGTCCCATCTGGAGGCGGTGGAGATGCGACTCGCCTCTGATCCCGCGCGGATCGTCCATCTGTACCTCTCACCCTCGGGAGAGAGGTGGGTGGCTTTCATCGTTGATGTCTCGGAACAGAAGCAGATTGAACTTCAACTCGCCCAGAGCCAGAAAATGCAGGCGATCGGTCAGCTGGCTGGCGGCGTCGCCCATGACTTCAACAACCTGTTGATGGCCATCTTCATGCAACTGGATGAACTCTCGCAGAGGCATCCTGTCGGCGATCCGTCCTATGAGGGGCTCAATCAAATTCGGCAGACATCCACGCGGGCGGCTGAACTTGTCCGCAAACTCCTGGCCTTTTCGCGAAAGCAAACCGTTCAACGTGAGAATCTCGACCTTGGCGAGCTGATCTCCGAGTTCGAGGTGCTTCTGCGCCGGGTCCTGCCCGAGGATATCGCGCTGGTTACGGAGTACGGACGGAATCTGCCGATCGTCCGGGCTGATCGGGGACAGCTCGAGACCGCCGTGATGAATCTTGTGGTCAACGCCCGGGACGCGATCCGGAGTCACGGTGGTTCGACCGTGAGAATCCGCGCCGCGAGAGTGACCGCGTCGGAGGCCCAGGCGTTCGGTTATCCCGATCCCCACGGCGAGCAGGCCCTCATTGAGGTTGCGGACGATGGCTCGGGGATACCCGTCGAGCTTCTGAACAAGATTTTCGATCCCTTCTTCACCACCAAGCCGGTAGGCGAGGGCACAGGGCTGGGTCTTGCGACCGTCTATGGCATCGTCAAGCAGTCCGACGGATGGATCGCGGTGGAGTCCCGCGTGGGCGAAGGCGCAGCCTTTCGTATCTTCCTTCCGGTTCACGCCGCCCCTCCGACGGCGGCTGCACCCGCTCGGCCGTCGCGACCCGCCGCACGTGACCTTTCCGGAGCAGGCCGGATTCTCTTTGTCGAGGATGAGGACGCAGTCAGGAACGTCGCTGCGAAGCTCCTCAGGGCCCGCGGCTACGAAGTCATCGAGGCCGCCAGCGGCGAGGAGGCCCTTGACCTTGCAATCGCCCACGCCGGCGAGATCGACTTGATGATCTCGGACGTCGTGATGCCGGGCATGCAGGGGCCGGAGCTACTCAAGGCGGCGAGGGAACATCTGGCCGGTGCGCCGGTGATGTTCATTTCCGGGTATGCGGAGGCTGAGTTCTCGAACCTGCTTGAAGGAGATGCCAACGTCTCGTTCCTCGCCAAGCCCATCGACATCAAGACCCTTGCCGAGCGCGTCAAGCAGGAACTTCAGAGATCGGCGTGATCCCGCCTCACCTCGGCTTCGCCGGCGGACACCGGGGTAACGTGTCCCCTGATCGCTCTCTCACCCACGACCGCGGAGGCCGGAATGCAGGTTGCACTCTCGGCTGAGGACGAGGCCTTCAGAGACGAAGGTCCGGACCTTACTTGCGGAAGGCCTGACGCCAGACCTGAGGCGCGCCGGTCGCCGGGCGACAAGCGTCTTCATGGACGAGACCTACAGTCTGGCCTGGCAGTAAACTCGCTACAGGAAGAGGTGGGGCGCTCCGTCCTGGCCCGTCCAGTACGGGGGACCGGATGGTCCTAAATCCAGCTCTACATTTTCGCTGCGGAAACCGCCCGCGCGGGTGCTCCCAGTCTGGCGCCGATGGGTTTGAAGATGGTCGGGCCGGTCATCATGGGATACGGCTCAGACTCCCAGAAAGACGAATACCTTCCCCGAATTCTTTCAGGTGAGGATTACTGGCGCTGGGGCTACTCCGAGCCTCAGGCCGGTTCCGAGCTCGCCGCACTCAAGCTGAGCGCCGAGCGGGAGGGGGATGTCTACGTTCTCAATGGCTCCAAGATCTGGACGACCCACGCCCACTGGGCCAACCGCATGTTCTGTCTCGTGAGGACGCGAAGCGAAGGAAAGCCGCAGGCCGGCATCACCTTCCTTCTCATGGACATGCAGACCCCCGGAATCTCCGTGCGCCCGATCATCACGGTTGCCGGGGAGCATGAGGTCAACCAGGTCTTCTTCGACAATGTCCGGGTTCTCGTCTCGGGCCGTGTGGGCGAGGAGAACCAGGGGTGGACCGTTGCGAAGTATCTGCTGGAGTTCGAACGAGGAGGGGGCTCCGCCGCGGGGCTTGCTGTTGCGGTGGAACGCCTCAAGGGATTGGCCCGTGAGGAGAGAAACGGAAGGGGAGGCTCCCTTCTGGAAGACCCCGGTTTCCGGTCTCGGCTCGCAGCAGCGGCGGTCAGGTTGGAGGCCGTCGAAATGTCGGAACGTCGGGTGCTGGCTGAGCTTACCTCTGGCCGGAACCGAGGCCCGGCCTCCTCCATGCTGAAGATACAAGCCACCGAGACCCTGCAGCTGATCGATGAACTGGTTGTCGAGGGGATCGCCGCCTATGCCGCCGTCGACCAGCCTGCCTCCCGCTCGCCGGAGGCCGGCCAGGACTTCATCGGCCCCGAGCACGGACGGGTTGGAATGGCGCGCTATCTGAACAATCGCGCGGGCACCATTTACGGCGGGTCCAACAAAATCCAGCGCGACATTATCGCCCGGCTCGTTCTGGGGCTATGAGCCTCAACGAAGCCCGGCCATGGCGAGAAGCGTCAGCAGGCCGACGGACATCCCGCGCACCATCTCCTCGGGCTCAACATCAATCCACTCATCGGGAGCATGCGCCCTGCCGCCCCGTCCGCCCGCCCCGATGGTGACTGCGGGAATCCCGAGACTCATGGGAAGATTTGCGTCCGTCGAGGAGGACTCTTCTGCGGGATCAAAGCCGAGGATGGACAGCGCGGATCGGGTTGTCCGGACAAGCCGGCTATCTGAGGGCGTGCGTCCTGCCGGCCTGTCCCCAATCACCCTCAACTCCGCAGTGACCGCCCCGTAGGCTGTCGATCGCGATGCATTCTCCGCGACCACCGCTTCCTTGACCAATGCCTGGAATGTCCTGTCCAGGTCGGCGAGGGCCCTGGGATCTTCAGACCTCATATCGACTTCCAGGAAGACGGAGTTGGGGATGGCGTTCACTGATGTTCCGCCTCCCGTCACGCTTGCGGAGTAGGTTGTCCGGGGTGAGGCCGGCGGCGAGACTGCGTAGAGCCGCGTTACGGCGCCAGCCATGGCGGTCATCGGGTTCACGATCCCGAAGGCCCCGAAGCTGTGCCCTCCGGGGCCATTGAAATCCACTCTGTAGCGCCTCGAGCCTACCCCGCCCGTGACCACGCCGTTGGGATCGGATCCGTCGACTGAGATGAAGGCCTCAATTCGGCCCGCATAGGGGCCGTCCTTGAACAGGCGGCGGACTCCGCGGAGATCACCCGCGCCTTCCTCCCCGACTGTGCCGACGAACAGGATGTCAGACTCGGCGTCCAGTCCCGCTGCATCAAGCGCCCGGATCCAGGCCAGAAGCGTCGCAAGAGACCTTGCGTTATCCCCTATTCCGGGCGCCGCCAGCCTCCATCCCTCTCGACGTACGGTGACGTCCGTCCCCGCTGGAAAAACCGTGTCCAGGTGAGCCGCTACTGCGACGAACGGGCCCTTCCCATTGGTCCGCCGTCCCGGCCGGACGCCCGTCACGTTTCCTTCTGCATCGACTCTGACGTCCTTCAGTCCATGCGCCTCGAAGTCGGCTCTGAAGGCTTCCGCCCGCCGGGTCTCCCCGAAGGGAGGCGCGGGTATCTCGGTCAACCGGATAATGTCCGCGACGGTCCTTGCGTGCCCCGCGGCAAGCGACTTCCGGGCCTCGGCAAAGCGAGGGTCATCCAGGATCTTGCGAACCTCAGCCTCCGGAGAGGCCACGGCCGGCTGGGGCGGCTGGAGGGCGAGGAAGAGGATCAGGGCGAGGACTGTACGCATGACGGGACTCCGGAAGCGACTGAACCTCCGTGTATCCGCTCTGGCGTCCTTTCCGAAGCGGCTATCAGGGTAAAGAGCTTGGAAACCTTGATAACAAACCAAGCCTTTAGAGACCCTGAGCAGTTTGGCGCAGACGGGCCGCAGTGGGGCTCGGTGGAGAGTCGCGATGAACCGGTCCGCCCGGATAAACCTTTCCAGCGCAAACGTTCTCGTCGTCGATGACAACCTTCACGCGGTCGAGCTCTTGTGTGGTGTGCTGGACGGCTTCGGTATGCGCAGGTTCAAGCGCGCCACTTCCATAGATGAAGCAAAGGAGGCTTGCGAGGACTCTGTCTTCGACCTCATTCTCACGGATGCGCAGTCGCCCGGTGTGGATGGCTATGAGTTAATCCAATGGGTCCGAAGGTCGCAGGACGAACAGGTTCGGCTGACTCCCGCCATCATTATCACGGCCCATACGCGCAGAAGCCAGGTGGCAAAGGCCCGGGACTGCGGGGCGAACTATATCATTGCGAAACCGATCACACCGAAGATCATCCTCGAGCGGATCATCTGGGTCGCCCAGTCGACCCGGATGTTTCTGGAAACAGAGTCCTACATCGGTCCGGATCGCCGGGTTCGTAAGCTCGGTCCGCCCACCGAAACAGGTGCGGGCCGTCGTAAGGAAGACGCGGACGCTGCAGCAGCAGCTGAAGCTGATGCGGAAGATGCAGATCAGGAGGCGACGGCTTGACCAAGGTGCGGAAATTCAGGGTCAAGACCCGACTGTCTGCGATGATCAAGGAGCCCGGTGGCATTCACGTCAGTGAGGCGCTCAGGCGTGGAGAGGCGGTTATCGCTAGCCGGGCGGACGACTATCTCAATGAGATCGACGTCTGCATCGCCAGCATCGAGGCCAACTTTGCGGATCCCAAGGGCGATCCGGAGGAGATGTATCGGCTCGCCACCAACATCGTCACCCTGTGTGCGGTTCTTCCTGACCCTGCGCTGTCCGAGGTGGGGCGCTCGCTTTGCGAGCTCATTGATCAATCCGGAGAGACCGGCCGCCGCAATCCGCAGGCGATCCAGGTCCATATCGCCTCGATGAAGCTGCTGCACAGGACCGGGCTCGATCTCAAGGCCAGCCAGGAAATCCTGGACAGCCTGAGGAAGATGGTCGCCAAGCTTGACAGATAGGTGAGAGGGTCAGGCCTCCATCCCCAGGGCCCTCAAGGCTCGCGTGCGAGAGGCCTTGTAGTCGACCTTTCCATTGGGCGCCCGGCCGATGCTTTCGACCACGACCAGCTCCCGCGGCGCCTTGTAGGCGGCGAGGCGGTCCCTCACGTGGGCCGAGAGATCGGCGAGATCCAACTCAGTCGCGCCATCAGGCTCCACAACGGCGCAGATCCGCTCACCGAACCGGGGATCCGGCACCCCGACCACCACGGCGTCACGGACATGAGGGTGGGTCTTGAGCGCTTCCTCGACCTCCTCCGGAAACACCTTTTCGCCGCCGGTGTTTATGCACTGCGAGCCACGCCCCAGGAGCTTCAGCGAGCCATCTGCGTTCACTTCGGCCCAGTCGCCGGGTACGGACCACCGAACGCCTTCAAAGGTCAGGAAGGTTCGGGCGCTCTTCTCGGGATCCTTGTAGTAGCCGACGGGTAGAAAGCCGCTGACGGCGACGAGGCCTCGCTCCCCTGAGCCTGGCGCCACCCTCCTTCCGTCCTCCGTGAAGACTGCGCAGGTTGGTCCGAGGACAAACGCCGCCGTCGCCGCCTCTGCGCCGGGAGTTGACGACGAAGCGCCCAGGCCAACAGCCTCAGAGGATCCGAAGGAATCGAAGATGGTGGCGTTCACGCAATATCTGACAAGCCCGCGCTTGTTCTCCTGGCTCCACATCGAGCCGGAGGAACTGATGGACAGAATACTGGACAGGTCCCAGCGCCCCGGTTCGGCCTCCAGCGCCTCGAGCATGGGCGTGGAAAACGCGAGGCCGACAATTACGATGCCGTCGACCCGTAATCGCTCCGCCTCGTTCCAGAGCTCGATCGCGCTGAAACCCCGAGAGAGAAGGGTGGCGACGGCGCCACCCTGGTTCAGGGTGATGAAGGCGGAGAACTGCCCGGTCCCGTGCATAAGCGGGCAACAGACCAGGGTGAGCGGCGGGCGCGGGCCTTCTGGGTCGAGGCGGTCCGACGCTTCCTCGACGCTTGTGATCGGGGGTACGCCGCGGGCCGCCTGACCGCCTGCGCCCAGGACATTGAAAAGGTCGTCCTGCCGCCACATGACGCCTTTGGGCATTCCGGTGGTCCCGCCCGTGTAGAGCAGGAGGAGATTGTCGCCAGAGCGGCCCCAGGGAGCCTGCACCGGCCGCAACGCCTGAGCGCTTGCAACCAGGGTCTCGTAATCCGAAGCCCAGGGCGGCGCAGGGAAGCCCGGCTCGGCGACGGCGATCCAGAGCTTGACCTTGGTCAGTCGCGGGCGGATGGCCTCTAGTGTCGGTGCGAAACCCGCGTGAAAGACCACGACCTCGGCATCGGCGTTATCGAAGAGGTAGACCAATTCCTCGCCGCCATAGCGGTAGTTCGTGTTCATGGGGGCGATGCCGGCCTTGAAGGCCGCGAAATAGACCTCGAGATACTCGGGACCGTTGAAGAGATAGGCGGCGACCTTGGCCTCCGCGGTCACGCCTCCGGACAGGATCGCGGCGGCGAGTGCATCAGCGCGGCGGTCGAATTCCTCCCAACTGACAACACGGTCTCCCTGGATCAGAGCGGGACGATCCGGCGTCTTCCTCGCGATGGCCTCCCAGACGTCCGCGACCTTCCAGTCGGTCATGTGATCCTCCCAGCGTTCTTGCGCGCATTCAGCGGCGGGTACGCGGGGGAAGTCAACTTGGGACCCCGAGGTTCAGAGGGGGATGACCCGCTCCGGGTGACCTGACCACATCCACGCCATGGACGGACGTGAGACGCCCAGCATGACGCCGCCGAGGGTCGGAGGGTGGATCCAGATCTGGTCCGGAGACTGGTAAGCCGTGCGACCTTCGGGCCGGTCCACGGTAACCCCGCCCTCTTGGATTTGTCTCTCGATACCGAGCAGGTCTGGGGCCTCCCCAAAGCCCATGTAGAGACAGGCGCCTTCGCGGGCGTGATAGCGGCCCATGGTCTTCTCCGGGGCGATGGGGGTGATAACCTCAAACCGGTGAAGCTGGTCGGCCCGAAAGAGTGTCAGGACGCCCGTATAGCCGAACGTCTCGGATGTGATCGTCGTGAAGACCGACTCATCCAGCCCGAAGGCATCGCGGATCTTCCCAACCGCCCCCGCCTGATCGGCGGCTAGGACGGTGGCTTCATAGAGAAAGTCCAACCGGCCGACCCGGTCTCGCTCGACTTCCGGCGAAATCACGAAGCGAATGGGCGCGCCTTCGATGGTCAGGGTCACCAGCCGACGTTCGCCAAGGCCGCTCACCTCCGCACCTGATGTCCGGGCGGTCCTGGCGACGGCTAGCGGATCTGGTGAAGCGGCGCCGGCGGCCCAGACATGCGCCCGGCCTCGCTGCGAGAGAGCCTCGGCAATGGGGCCGGCGCCATCCGGCTCCAGGAACTCCACCTCGGATCTCCCGGCCCTGAAGATCCTTCGGACGGCGGCCAGATCACGGCAGACCTCCCGGAGCACTTCCTCGGCGCCAAGAACCCGCCGCCAGGCCTCTCCGGCGGCGGCGGCGTCCGGCGTCGCGACCAGCAGCCTGTCCACTTCGGTCAGCATGCTCAGGCTCCCGGATAGAGAATATTCAGCGGAACGCTCCGCCCCGCGGTTTCGACGATCCGTACGTGGCTGCGATTCAACTCTCGGGCATGTCGCTGGCCGCATGAGTGGGCGATCATGTCGATGTCCCGATTGAGGGCCCGGACATAGTTGGCGACCCGCGTCGCCTTGTCCTCGACCACCAGACCCCTCTGCAGCCGCCGGTTGTGGGTCGCTACACCGGTCGGGCAGGTGTTGGTATGGCAACGCATCGCTTGAATGCATCCCAGCGCGAACATGAAACCCCGCGCCGAATGAACAAAGTCGGCTCCGGTGCACAGGGCCCAGGCTGCCCGGGCCGGGGTCACCAGCTTTCCTGAAGCAATGACCCGGATACGCTCCTTCAGGCTGGCTCCACGCAGGATGTCCACCGCCATCGGCAGGGCCTCAGCAATGGGCAGGCTCATGTGGTCCATCAGTGTCTGCGGCGCGGCCCCTGTACCGCCCTCTCCGCCATCGATCGTCAGGAAGTCAGGAGCGTCCTGCGCACCACGTCGAACAAGAGCCTCGCAGAGATCGGTCAGGAAGCTGTCATCGCCCAGCGCGGTTTTCACTCCGACCGGCTTGCCCGTCAGATCCCTGAGTCCGCAGACGCGGTCGAGTAGCTGGTCGACGTTGGCGATGTCTGGATGTCGGTTCGGGCTGATCGAGTCCCTTCCCTCCGGAATACCGCGGATACGGGCGATCTCGGCGGTGACCTTGGCTGCGGGCAGAACGCCGCCCTTCCCGGGCTTGGCTCCCTGGCTCAGCTTGATCTCGAACGCGCTCACGGAACGCGCGAGCTCCCGGGCTCTCTCGGCCGAGAAGGATCCATCGGGGTTTCGGACGCCGTACTTGGCGGTTCCGATCTGCATGATCAGATCGCATCCTCCCTCCAGATGGTAGGGAGACAGGCCGCCCTCGCCGGTATCCATCCAGCAGCCCGCCTGGCCGGCTCCCCGGGAAAGCGCCTGGATGGCGGGGCGTGAGATCGCCCCGAAACTCATCCCGGAGATATTGACAACGGAGCGGGCGAGGAAGGGGTCGGCGCAGGCGCCCTCGCCGATCATGAGGGGGGGCGTGGGCAGCCGATCCTCCTCAAGGACGGGAAAGGGATGGTTTACGAAAAGGAGGGTCCCAGGCTCACGCCGGTCATTCGTTGAACCGAACCCGATGGCCCCGCCCTCGTTCTTCGCCTCCCGGTAGACCCAGGCGCGTGTCGCCCGGTTGAAGGGCAATTCCTCCCGGTCTCCCGCAAAAAAGTACTGCCGAAAGTACTCTCCCAGTTGTTCGAACCAGTACCTCAGGTGCCCGATGATCGGAAAGTTGCGAAGGACCGAGTGCCGTCTCTGAGCCAGATCGTAGATCAAAAGTCCGATCAGAAAGAGGGCGGCCAGCAGGCCTATCAGGACGCCGACACTTTGGGTCAGGACACCGGCGACCCACGACATGGCGACCATCGTCTCACTGTTCCACCAAAGTGATATTCCGCTCGAAGTCCTTCAGGATATCCAGAACCTCGTCGATCGGAGCCGCCAGCGACCGCGGGTCCGGAAAGCGATAACGCCAGAAACTGGTGATGTGCGAGATGACTCCGATACGCTCCCCCAGCATGAGGAACATCTTCGGCGCCTTAAGGAGGAAGCTCCGGAAGGCGAGGGGCTTGCCGTTCTTGGTGAGGTCCGCGAACGCCCTGTCGTAGACGTCCAGCGCTTCAGTGACTTCGCGCCGCTTTGTGTCCACCGTTTCGGCGAGGCGCCGTCGTGCTCTCTCGATGTAGGCCATAAGGTCCGCATCCTTATGGCCTGTGACGCGCACCTGCGGCATTTCCCGCAGAACGTCGATGAGCTTCGGCCACAGGTCGTTGAGAACCCATTTATAGTACAGAAATCCCTTCCAGCTAAAAACACCCTCCCTGTAATCTTCACCCTCCAGGCGAAGAGCTATCCTTAAGGGCTCTAGATGTTCATTGATTTCAGTTGATAGCAAAACCTGAACAAGTTTACTGGAGTATGTCGACCCCTCGCCCGCTGTAGCATATGTCAGACGGATCAGGTTATTGATCTCCATGGCGACAAAATCCTGCATTCTCGCAAGATCAGCTTCAGAGATAGCAAAATAACACGGCGCTATACTAATGCCGCGCCGACTCAAGTGCTCCCGCAGAAGGAATGGATCCATCGAGGGAATCTCGTCGATGGCGCTCATGACTCGGATATCGCGTTCGATATTCGGCGCATCTCCGCCTGTTTCGCGGACGATGTCCCTCCAGCCCCGTTGCCCGACGAAGAACGACCTGCCGCCCATCCGAAGGTCGGCGCGCTCGAAAGGCAGAATGATCTTCGTGGAGTTCTGCCGTTCATCGTCAAATACGAATCTCTCGTCCGCCCGAATCCTGTGCTTCAGGACGATGCATTCGTTGAGGATGGGCGTCGTAAAGAAGGGTCTTGCGTGATACTCGGGGTTGCTCTTGTGGTTGTTCGCAATGGCAACCAGATTCAGCACGCGACTCGTGGAAGCCGTGCGCTGAAGAGCGCCGAGATTGCGCACCGATCTGTCTGGGGACGTCTGACGCATGGCCTTAACCTTCCCGGAACCCTAAGCTCGCCCACCTTTGGGTGAAGAGATCCGGGTGGCCCAGACATCCGAGCAAACGACTGACCGGGTGACGGGGGGGACGAGGCATGGATCAGTCCTCTCCTCCAAGGGTGTATTCGAAATCGCGCACGATCTCAAACAGTTCCTCCTGCTGGACGAGCTCTGCGACCCCATCCGGGAATCTGAACCGCCAATAGGTTGTGACGTGGGAGAGGGCCCCGAGCTTCTCCCCGATACTGACGAACATGTCCGGCGTGTGTTGGAGGAAGTTTGCGAAAGCCATGGGTTTGCCATTGCGGGTCAGGTCACTGAAGGCCGCTTCGTAGCCTCGGATCGCGCCATTGACCTGCTCCATGACCGACTTCACGCGGTTGACCAACCGCCTCCGCGACTGATCCAGCAAGTCGCTCAATCCTCGATCGCGGAACCCGTAGGCCCGTGTCGTAAGGATTTCCCGCAGGAAAGGAACCAATTGCGGGCGCAACTCGCTCAGGACCCACTGGTAGTAGAGAAATCCCTTCCAGGCGAAGACTCCCTCCTCGAAGTCCTGGGGGTCCAAGCGAAGCGCCAGCCGTATCGGATGTATGGAGTCGCCGGGCGTGGGAGCAAGGAGCGAGCGGATCATGCGGTTCGACCAGCTGGAATCGTCGAACCTGTTCCGACGGGTGACGTCCAGAAGAATCTCCACCTGCCTTCCGACAAAACTCTGCATCCGTGCGATGTCGGCTTCGGAAATTGTGAAGTAACAGCGAGCGATGTTCAGGCCGCGACGCTTCAGCTGTTCACGCACCAGGAAGGGATCCAGCGACGGAAGTTCATCCAGTGCGAGGAGCACCAGGATGTCGCGATCCGGGTTCCTGTAGGCGCCGTAGATGTCCTCCACCGCGTCGCGCCAGCCCTTCTGACCCAACAAAAATGACCGGCCCCCGATGCGCAAGTCGGTACGCTCGAACGGAAGAATCACTTTTGTGCCTGTGCTCCGTTCGTTGGCCAGGACGCCCACCTCATCCGACCGGAGCCTGTGCTTGACGATCAGACTCTCGTTCAGCCTCTCGAAAGAGAAGAACGGATGCTCGCGATAGCCGGGTTCGTTCCTTGAGGTGTTTGCAATCGAGAGGAGATTCAACACACGGCTCGTCGACGCCGTTTTTTCGACCCGGCCCAGATCGCGCATCGATCTGTCGACGTTGGCTTTTCTGCGCATTCCGGCCCCAGTTCTGCTGGCCCCCGGATACCCCATCGACCCAAACGGCGGGTTGTGGGCGCAACCGAGTTCCTATCAGACAAGCACCTTACTGGTCCGAAGGATCGCGTCCAATTCTTCCGTGCCGCAACCCGGCGAAGCTCGTAGCAGGGGAAAATCTGGAGGCCTGACCGAGAATCGAACTCGGGTACACGGATTTGCAGTCCGCTGCGTCACCACTCCGCCATCAGGCCGCCCCGGATCGGGCCGGTGGAGGGTTCGCTAACAGAACCCGACCATCGCGGCAACGCCCCAGACACCTCGCATTGCCTTGGATGCTGCCTAGGCCGTATAACCCGGCCGAAGCGCCTTTCCCCGGCGTGTCGCTGAAATCACCCGAGCCGCCCGGAGTCGTCATGGACGTCACCCCTGAAGCCCGTCTGAACATGGTGGAGAGTCAGGTGCGGACCGCGGATGTCACCGACCTTCGCGTGCAAGACGCCATGCGGCGGATTGCGCGTGAGTCGTTTCTTCCGGGGGAACGGGCGCATCTCGCTTATGCCGACCTCGAGCCTGAATATGCGCCGGGGCGGAGCCTGCTGCGTCCCAGAGATGTGGCCAAGCTGGTCCAGCTGGCGGCTCCGGAGGCTGGAGAAACCGCACTGGCCATCGCAGCTCCCTACGCCGCAGCCCTTCTTGAGGCCTGCGGAGTCTCGGTGGTGCGCCATGACGGCGAACCGCTGGATAGCCTGCCGGGCGGTCGCTTCGACATTGTTCTGGCGGAGGGCGCGGTCGGCCGGGCGCCGGAAGCCTGGCTGGACGCTCTCGCCACGGGCGGCCGGGCTGTGGTCATCGAGAGGAGTGGCCCTGCAGGCCGCGCCGTTGTGTACCTGAAGACCACCGACGGCATCGGCCGCCGGACAGGATTTGACTCTGCGCCGCCTTTTCTGCCCGGCCTCGAGCCCCGTTCCGGGTTTGTCTTCTGATCGCCAGATCCGGACAACCAGCAGCGTCTTGCGGTTTTCAGGTGGAAGTGAAAAAACCTTAAGATGAGCTCTACTGGCTTCCGGGACAAACGCCAGTCATATAGGGCGACGGCGTTCGCGTCAGGTAACTGGGGATTTTTGATGATCGTGCCTCGTCGCAGCCGCTGGCTCGCTGCGGTGTCCCTGGCGGTGCTTTCGCTGTCTTCGACAGCAGCAACCGGGGAGACCTTGGCCGAAGCCATCGCCCTGGCCTACGCCTCCAACCCCACTCTCCAGGCTCAGCGCGCCCAGCTACGGGCGATCGATGAAAACTGGTATCAGGCCCGCGCCGGATACAGGCCGACCCTGTCGGCCAGTGGTCGCGCGAACTGGTCTGAGACGACGGCGCCGGGAACGAGCCCGCTGGCGGATGTCGAAGGCAACAGCGGCTCAGCTGTTCTCTCGCTCTCCCAGCCGATTTACACAGGAGGCCGTGTCGCCTCAGCGGTTTCGGCTGCTGAGGCCGACAGCCTTTCCGGGCGCGAGGCCCTTCGCCGCGTTGAGGCCCAGATCCTCGCTCAGGTCATTCAGGCCTATGTCGATGTCCGGCGTGACATGGAGTCTCTTCGGATCCGGCAGACAAACGTGGCTGTACTCCAGCGTCAGCTGGATGAATCGCGCGCCCGGTTCGAGGTTGGCGAGATCACCCGTACCGACGTCGCGCAGTCGGAGGCGCGTCTGGCCGCTGCTGTCGCGCTCCTGAATTCGGCCCAGGCGACCCTTGCGACTTCCCGGGCCGGCTATGAAGCCGTTGTGGGGCAGGCCCCGGGCGATCTCGCGCCGGAGCCGCCCATTTCGTCCCTCTTGCCCGGGACCATAGAGCAGGCTTGGGATCTGGCCGAAAGCGGAAGCCCCATTGTCAGGGGCGCGGAGTACGCCGAGCAGGCGAGCCGGGCTCGTGTGTCGGGCGCCCGCGCCGAGCAGATGCCGACGATCGCGCTCCAGGGCCAGTTGGGTTACAGCGGTCTCGTGAGCCCCCTCCATACCGACGCCTATTCCCGGGCACTTTCGGGTGGGGCTGTTGTCACGATCCCGATTTTCTCGGGTGGTCAAACCTTGTCTCGGGTACGTGCAGCAAGCGAGCGGAATACGGTTGATCGGCTCGGGGTCGAGAGCGCCCGCCGCGCCGTGAGACAGAGCATCACTCAATCCTGGAGCGCGCTGCAGGCGTCGCGCAGCAATATCGAGGCGACGGACAAACAGGTTCGGGCCGCCCGGATCGCCGCCGAGGGCGTCCTTCAGGAGCAGAGGGTCGGGCTCAGAACCACCATCGACGTGCTGAACGCCGAGCAGGAACTCCGGGCTGCCGAACTCGCGCAGATCAGCGCCCGGCGAGACGAGTATGTCGCTGCAACCGGAGTTCTCAGCCAGATCGGTCGCCTTCAGGTCGGCTATCTGGTTCCTGAAGTCCCGAGATATGACCCCGAGGCGAATTTCCGGAGCCTGAGGGTGACCTGGGGTTGGACCCCATGGGAGGTCCCCATTTCAGGCGTAGACGGGGTCTTCACACCGAAACCCGCCGTGATTCCGGATCGCCCGGTTCCGGTGGCGCCGACACCGACCGAAGATTCGCCCACAGCTTCGTCTTCTCAATAGAAACTTCCCGGGTAGGTGCGTCGCCCTCGTGGATGAATCCCTGCGGGAATCTGTTATTCTCAAGTGCGCTCCCCGGCATTTCCGCTGGGAATTGCCTCTTAAGACTTGTGCGCATAGCCTCGACCGCGAGGTTGGCCTTTTCCCGAATCGCGGTGGCGGATGTCCGACGAGATCAAACAAGAACCGACAATGGAGGAAATCCTCGCCTCCATTCGCCGAATAATCTCGGAAGATGACGTTGAACAGCCGGAGGAGTTCGAGCAAGAGGATGGTTTCCCGCCCCAGCCTCGTCCGGAACCTGAACTGGTCGAGGAAGAGCCTCCTCCACCAAGCCCCGAGCCGGAGCCCGAGCTGGAGCCCGAGCCCGAGCCCGAGCCGGAGCCCGCACCGGCTCCGAGTCCGGAACCAGAGGCTCCCGAGGAGGATGTCCTCGAACTGACGGATCGTATCGAACCCGTCGGTGATATCGAACCCGCCCTGTTGTCTGATCCGGCGGCAGCGGTCGCTGCGGCGGCCTTCGGGCATCTGTCGGCGTCGCTTCTCATGCCGCAGGACTTCCGGACGCTAGAGGATGTCGTCCGCGAGTTGCTTCGACCTCTCCTGAAGCAATGGCTGGACGAGAACCTTCCCGCCATCGTGGAGGCTCAGGTTCAGTCTGAGATTGAGCGGATATCCCGGAGCGGCAGGGTCCGTTAGGGACTAGGGACAGGCGTCATCCGTAAAGCTCCACGATCCCGGCTTCCTTTGCGGGGCTCGCGCCACCCTCGGTGCCCCAGGTCCTGAACCGGTGATTGGCGGGTTGTGGTCATGCCCCTCGCTCCACGAGACAGGGTCGGAGTGTTGGGGTGGGGGCGGTTCGACCGGGATGCTCCCATCCCGTTCCCGGGCATCCATGATCCTGACCGGCCCGCAGTACCTGCAATGTCAACTCCGCGACCAGGCCGCCTGCACTTGACGTCTCCGGCCCTTCCGTTACGGGTCCGCCTCGGAAACCGCCATGCTTGACAAGACATTCGATCCCAAGACCGCCGAGCCTCGGCTCTATGCCCGCTGGGAGGCCTCCGGGGCCTTCTCGCCGACCGACGATCCGTCGGCCGAGCCCTTCTCCGTGGTCATCCCGCCGCCCAACGTCACGGGCTCGCTGCACATCGGCCATGCCCTGAACAACACCCGCCAGGACGTGCTGATCCGGTTCGAGCGCATG
>NZ_JADCBG010000178.1 GCF_020253645.1 Phenylobacterium sp. | reverse complement strand
TGATCGACCTGCAGGGCGACGGCTGCGTCTCCATGCTGGTCTTCAACGCCGAAGCGCCTGTCGAACGCCTCAATGTCGCTGACACCACCAAGGTGCAGTGGAACGCCTATCTGGGCGCCGGCCGGCTTCTGTTGTCGGACATGGGCCGGGTGCTCTTCTCGATCGTGGAGGACGACGCGGGGACGCATGACTGCTTCTGCGGGGCTTCGAACGAGGCCTCGAACACCCGCCGGTATGGCGACGGAGCGAACTACGGCGACCATCCGAACGCGCGGGACAGGTTCCTCATCGCCGCCGGCAAGCACGGCCTCACCCGCAAGGACGTGCATCCCTGCGTGAACTTCTTCAAGGGCGTCCGGGTTGAGGCCGACGGGGCGCTGACCTTCATTGGCGGGCCCTTCTCCGCTGGGCGCAGCCTGACTCTCCGGGCGGAGATGGACGTGCTGGTGATCCTCGCGAACTGCCCGCATGTCCTCGATCCCCGTCCAGACTACTCGGTCACGCCCGTGAGGGTCACCGCCTGGCGCGGGGAGCCTGCCGCGTCTGACGACCCGATCCGCAAAGCCACCCCGGAAGCCCACCGCGCCTTCCTGAACGTCGAGGATTACTACGCCCGATGAGCCAAGCCCCCGGAACTCGAGGGACCATTGTCCACGACGAAGTCGTTCCCGCCCGCGCGCCGTGGACCTATGAACTGGCGCGTGGAGAGACGCTTCGGATTGTCGACCTGGAGGGCAATCAGGCGGTCGACTTCCTGATGTACGCCGCTCATGACGACGCCGAGCGCTACTCCGCCCAGGACACCGTCGCCGCCCAGGGCAACCTCTTCCTGCGCGCGGGCGCGGTCCTGCTCTCCAATGAGGGCCGGCCGATGATGACCGTCACGGACACCAACGTCGCCTATCACGACACCATCGGCGGGGCCTGCTCGTGCGAGAGCAACACCCTTCGCTATGGCCACCACACCAAGTCCCAGCACGCCTGCGTGGAGAACTTCCTGCAGGGCAACGCCCGCTACCTCCGAAACAAGCGGGACATGGTCTCCAACATCAACTGGTTCATGAACGTGCCGGTCGAGGCGGACGGCGCCCTTGGCATAGTGGACGGTATCTCCGCGCCGGGGCTCTACGTGGACCTGCGCGCGGAGATGGATCTGGTGGTGGTGGTCTCGAACTGCCCGCAGGTGAACAACCCTTGCAACGGCTTCAACCCGACGCCCGTGCGCATGATCATCTCCGCCCCCGGGATGGGGTGAGCCGCGTGTTCGACAAGGTCCTGATCGCCAACCGCGGCGCCATCGCCTGCCGGATCATCCGTACCCTGCGCCGTATGGGCGTGGCCTCTGTGGCCGTCTTCTCAGACGCCGACGCCGGCTCGGCCCACGTCCGGGAGGCCGACGAGGCGGTGCGCATCGGGCCCGCGCCGGCCGGTGAGAGCTATCTGAACATCGAGGCTGTGCTGGCCGCCGCCCGGGCGACGGGAGCGCAGGCGATCCATCCGGGATACGGCTTCCTGTCCGAGAACACGGCCTTCGCCGAGGCCTGTGAGGCGGCGGGGATCGCCTTCATCGGCCCGACGCCGGACAACATCCGCGCCTTCGGCCTCAAGCACACCGCCCGGGACCTGGCCAGGGCGCACGGCGTGCCCCTGGCCCCCGGCACCGACCTCCTGACCGACGCCGGAGCGGCCCTCGCCGCCGCCCGGGAGATCGGCTTTCCCGTCATCCTCAAGGCCACCGCCGGGGGTGGGGGCATCGGCATGAAGGTTTGCGGGACTGAGGGCGAGATCCTCGACGCCTTCGCCTCCGTTGTCAGAATGGCCACCGGAGCCTTCGCCGACGCCGGTGTCTTCCTGGAGCGTTATATCGCCGAGGCCCGGCACATCGAGGTGCAGGTGTTCGGGGACGGGCAGGGCGGCGTGATCGCCCTTGGTGAGCGCGACTGTTCCCTGCAGAGGCGCAACCAGAAGGTCGTGGAGGAGACGCCGGCGCCACACCTGCCGGCCGCTACCCGCAAGTCGCTGGTCGAATCCGCCGTCCGCCTCGCAGGCGCGGTCCGCTACCGCTCCGCGGGGACCGTTGAGTTCCTCTACGACCCCTCAAGGGATGATTTCTTCTTTCTCGAGGTCAACACCCGCCTGCAGGTGGAGCACGGGGTCACGGAAGAGGTCACCGGGGTCGATCTGGTCGAGTGGATGGTCCGGGGCGCCGCGGGCGACTTCAGCTTCATGTCCGACGGCCCGCCCAAGGCCAGGGGCGCGTCGATCCAGGTGCGACTTTACGCCGAGGATCCCGGCAACGACTATCGCCCGAGCAGCGGGGTCCTGACGGACGCGGTCTTTCCAGCCGCCGCCCGCGTCGAGACCTGGGTGGCCCCGGGCTCGGAGATCACCTCGCACTATGATCCCATGATCGCCAAGCTCATCGTCCGCGCTGAGACCCGCCAAGAGGCTGTCCGGGCGATGCAGGAGGCGTTGGGCGGAACCCGGCTCGCCGGCATTGAGACCAATCTCGACTGGCTCCGTACCGTGGCGAGTTCGGAGCCCTTCGTCAGCGGGCGGGTCTCAACCCGGGTCCTGTCAACCCTTCGCCACCAGGCCCGCAGCGTTCATGTGCTTGCCGGAGGCGCGTCGACGACCGTCCAGGACTATCCGGGCCGGCTCGGCTACTGGGATGTCGGGGTGCCGCCCTCCGGCCCCATGGATTCCCTCTCTTTCCGGCTGGCGAACAGGCTTCTGGGCAACCCGGAGTCCGCCGCCGGGCTCGAGATCACCGCCCTTGGTCCCACCCTTGTCTTCAATGCGTCCACGGTCGCCTGCCTCTCGGGCGCCGAGCTGACGGCCAGCCTGGACGGCGCACCCGTCGCGCCGCTGGTTCCTTTCGAGATTTCCGCCGGCCAGACCCTGCGGCTGGGGCGTCTCAGGGGTCCTGGCCTGAGGGCCTATCTCGCCGTCCGTGGCGGCTTCGATGTGCCGGAGTATCTTGGCAGCCGAAGCACCTTCACCCTCGGCGGCTTCGGCGGACATGCAGGTCGCGCCCTGGCTGCCGGCGATGTCTTGCACCTGGCCTCTGAACCTACTCGGCGGGAACCGCCGGCCCTCGGGGTCATCCGGCCTGAAATCACCCGCGCCTGGACAATCCGGGTCCTGCCCGGTCCTCACGGAGCCCCGGATTTCTTTACGCCGGAAGATATGGCCATGATCGCCGGCGTGGAGTGGAAGGTCCACTACAACTCCAACCGCACGGGCGTGCGCCTTCTGGGGCCCAGGCCAGAGTGGGCGCGCCGGGACGGGGGAGAGGCCGGTCTTCATCCCTCCAACATCCACGACAATCCCTATGCGATCGGGGCCGTGGACTTCACCGGCGACATGCCGATCATCCTGGGGCCAGACGGGCCATCGCTCGGGGGCTTTGTCTGTCCCTTTGTTGTGATCTCCGCCGACCTCTGGAAGGTGGGCCAGCTGGCGCCGGGAGATACGCTCCGCTTTCAGGTCGTGTCCGACTCAGCGGCGGCGCAGGCCGAGGCCGCCCAGGACGCCATGCTGGGCCTCGCTCCGGCCGCGCGGCGCCGTCCTCCGCCTGTCTTCGATGATCAGGGGGTGCTGGCCCGGCTTCCCGCTCACGGACGGCGGCCCGAGGTCACCTATCGAAGGCAGGGGGATCGGAGCCTTCTCGTCGAATATGGTCCCATCGTCCTGGACCTCGAGCTGCGCCTCAGGGTTCACGCCCTCTATCTGGAGCTCAGGCGACTGAACCTGCCGGGCATCATCGACCTCACGCCGGGCGTCCGATCGCTCCAGATCCGGTGCGACAACCGCACCCTCGACCAGGGTCGCCTGCTCGATCTCCTTCTGGAAGCAGAGGAGCGGCTGGGCGGGTTGGATGACTTCGAGACCCCGTCGAGGACAGTCCACCTTCCCCTGTCCTGGAAGGATCCGGCGATCTATCAGACCATCGAGAAGTACATGCAGGCGGTGCGGGATGACGCCCCCTGGTGTCCCGACAACATCGAGTTCATCCGCCGGATCAACGGGCTCTCCTCCGAGGAGGAGGTAAGGCGCATCGTCTTTGACGCCGAGTACCTCGTCATGGGCCTGGGGGATGTCTATCTGGGGGCGCCGGTGGCCACCCCCGTGGATCCGCGGCATCGTCTGGTGACGACCAAGTACAATCCGGCTCGCACCTGGACGCCCCCCAATGTGGTTGGCATCGGCGGGGCCTACATGTGCATCTACGGGATGGAGGGGCCTGGCGGATACCAGCTGTTCGGCCGGACGGTCCAGGTCTGGAACACCTGGCGCCAGACGGACGCCTTCGTTGAGGGCAAGCCCTGGCTTCTCCGGTTCTTCGATCGCGTGAAGTTCTTTCCCGTCAGCCATGAGGAGCTGACCACGGCCCGCCGCGACTTCCCCCTCGGCCGGTATCCGATCCGGATAGACGACGGGGTCTTCCGGCTCTCGGACTACCGCCGGTTCCTGGCCAGGAATTCGGAAGAGATCTCCGCCTTCGAGACGCGCCGGCGCCAGGCCTTCGACGCCGAACGGGCGGACTGGGAGGCCAAGGGAGAGTTCGCCCGGATCGAGGCCCTGACGGCGGAATCCCCCGAGACCGCACCGATTTCCGAGATGTCTCTTCCCGAGGGCTGCGAACTGGTCGAGGCGCCCCTTGGCGGCAGCGTCTGGAAGGTGAGCGTCCGTCCCGGAGACCGGGTGGAGGCGGGCGATGTCCTTGCCGTCATCGAGGCCATGAAGACGGAGTGCGATGTTCCCAGCCCGTCTGCGGGGATCGTGCGGGAGGTCTACGCCCGGGAAAGGGAGCCTGTGGCCGCAGGCGCGCCGATCATTGCCCTGGAGATCGCATGAACGCCCTTCAGTCTGCCCGGGAGGCCCTGTCCCGGATCGCCGCCTATGAGGCCATCCAGCCCGAAGTCTGGATCAGCCGGTTCTCTCCCGATCAGGTCCTGGCCGCCGCCGAGGCGGTCGACCTCAGGGTGGCGGCGGGAGAGTCGTTACCCCTCGCGGGACTGACCTTCGCAGTGAAGGACAACATCGACCTCTTCGGCCTGCCGACTACCGCCGCCTGTCCGGCGTTTGCCTACGCGCCCGAGGCCTCCGCGACGGTTGTTGAGCGGCTGCAGGCAGCGGGTGCGGTCGCAGTCGGCAAGACCAATCTCGACCAGTTCGCCACCGGGCTCGTGGGGACGCGAAGCCCTCACGGCGCACCCGCCTGCGTCTTCAACCGCGAGTACATTTCCGGGGGGTCGAGCTCGGGTTCAGCCGTCGCGGTGGCGGCCGGTCTGGTGTCCTTCGCCCTTGGAACGGATACGGCGGGATCCGGACGGGTCCCGGCGGCCTTCAACGGCCTGGTCGGTTTCAAGCCGACCAAGGGACGGTGGAGCACCCGCGGTCTTGTTCCGGCATGTAGATCCCTGGACTGCGTCAGCGTCTTCACGGCGGACGCTTCCCTGGCGCGCCGGATCGACAATGTCCTTGCGGCTTTCGATCCCGGTGACGACTTCTCTCGACCGCCGCGGGACGAGCCCCTTCCCGACGCCGTCCGGCTGGGTGTTCCCCGAGCCGAACAGCTCAACTTCTTCGGGGACGCAGAGGCGGCCGGGTTCTACCGCAGGGCGCTGGAGCGTTTCGGGGGTCACCAGGTCGAGGTCGACATCACGCCTCTCCTGGACGCCGCACGGCTTCTCTACTCAGGACCGTATGTCGCCGAACGCACGGCGTCCCTGAAGGATCTTCTGGCCCGCAACCCGGCTGCGATTGATCCTGTCGTCAGGGCGATCGTCCAGGCAGGTGCAGGCCTCTCCGCAGTGGACGCCTTCGAAGGCGCTTACAGCCTCGCCGCCTGCTCCCGGGCGGCGGAGGCGATCTGGAGCGCGGCCGACCTCCTCGTCCTTCCGACGACGGGCACGATCTACCGGATTTCCGAGATCCGGGCAGAACCCTTTGTCCTCAACGCGAACCTCGGTCTCTATACCAACTTCGTGAACCTGCTCGACCTGTCCGCAGTCTCCGTCCCGGCGGGATTCCGGGCGAACGGCTCCGGCTTCGGGGTCAGCCTGATTGGTCCCGCCTGGGCGGACCAGGCCTTGCTGGACCTCGCCGGCAAGCATGCGGCCTCCGGCGGGTCGGTTCCGCCGCCCCTCGATCTCGGGGGACGGGAGGCTTCTGTCCGACTCTGCGTGGTCGGCGCCCACCTCCACGGGATGCCGCTTCATTGGCAACTGACGTCCCGCAACGCCAGACTTGTCGCGCGCACCCGCACGGCGCCGACCTACCGTCTCTTTGCAATGGCCGGGTCGACGCCGCCGAAACCCGCGCTGATCCATGACGCGGCCGGGGCCTCTCTCGAGGTCGAGGTGTACGAGCTGGGCGTCGAGGCGTTCGGCTCCTTCACGGCCGAGGTTCCGCCTCCGCTGGCGATCGGGACGGTTGCACTTGAGGACGGGTCTTCAGTGAAGGGTTTCGTAGCTGAGCCCAGGGCTGTCCTCGGAGCAGCGGACATCACGCACCTGGGAGGTTGGCGGGCATACGTCGCCAGCCTCTGAAATCACTCCGCCCTGGATGGCTCCGCTCCCGAGAGCGCCAGAAGTTCGGCTGGAGGCCGCCGGTTCTTTTCCGTCAGCGGGAAGTCGTAGACGGCGGAAGAGCCGAACCGGTGCGGTGCGTGGGGGTCATGTCTCCGCTTGTCGAAGGCCAGAACCCGGTCGCCAAGCTTGAAGGCCTCCTTGATGTCGTGGGTCACCATGAGGATGGTGAGCCCGTGCTCGCGCCAGAGTTCGTCGATCAGGCCATGCATGTCGAGGCGGATGCCGGGATCAAGCGCACCGAAGGGTTCATCGAGGAGCAGGATCCGGGGTTTGCGCACGAGGGCCTGCGCGATGGCGAGCCTCTGCTGCATTCCGCCCGAGAGCTGGGAAGGGTATGCGTTCAGGCTATGCGACAGGCCCACCCGCGCCAGCATCTGCGCAGCTTCGTCCAGAGCCGCCTTCCGGCGCTTTCCGAACAGACGGCCCAGGAACATGGATCCTGAACACTCCAGCCCGAAGGCGACGTTCTCAAGCGCCGTCAGGTGCGGAAAGACGGAATAGCGCTGGAAGACGACGCCCCGGTCAGGACCGGGTTCCGGTTGCAGCGGCTCGCCGTTCAGGAAGATGGCTCCGCGGGAGGGCGCTTCCTGGCCGATGATCAGCCGGAGAAATGTGCTCTTGCCGGCGCCCGAGGGTCCCACGATGGAGACGAAGCTCCCGCGGGAGATCTCAAGGTTCACCTTCTCCAGAACGATCCGGTCGCCGTACTCCACCCAGACATCGCGGATCGACAAAAGGACGTCCTTCATTCCGCACCCCTCGTGTGGTCCCAGGGGAAAAACTTGCGGCTGATCCAGGACAGAAGCAGACCCATGAGAACCGCCAGAAGCGAGATCCAGGCCACATACGGCAGGATCACATCCATGGCGAGGTACCGCCTGACCAGGAAGATCCGGTAGCCAAGCCCGACATCCGAGGCGATGGCTTCGCCTGCGATCAGGAAGACCCAGGCGGGCCCCAGAGACAGACGGAGTCCCTTCAGGAGCTTGGGCATGGCCTGCGGCAAGGCGAGACGGAGCGCGATCTGCCAGGTCGAGGCGCCAAGCGTCTGGGCCTTGACCATCTGTTCCTCCGGGATCGCGCCGACCTGGCTCGCAAGGTCCCTGACCATGAAGGGGGTGATGCCGATGACGATAAGCGCCACCTTCGCCGTCTCGCCAAGTCCTAGGGCGATGAACAGGACCGGCAGGACGGCGATGGGCGGAATCACCGCGATCGCCGCGACGAGAGGGCCAAGGGTGGCCCGGGCGACCGGAAGGAGGCCGAGAACCAGGCCGAACGCCAGGGTCACGCCGGTAGAGATGCCAAGGCCCAGGATCAGCCGGTGCAGGCTCGCCACGGTGTCGGCCCAGAGAGGAATGGAGCCAGTGACCGGATCCACCTCGAGGGACATGCGGATCCAGGCGGACCACATGGCCTCGATGGGCGGCAGGAGCTTGTCCGCGGGGTTCTCAGCCTGCCGTGCAGCGGACGCCACGACATAGCCGATGGCCACCAGGGCCAAGGGCGCGGCCCCGAGGAAGACCTTGCCGCCACGACCAGGCCTGATGTTCACCAAACGGCGCATGGGGCGCAGCAACAGGACTTCTAGAGTCCGCCCGCAGCCGCCATGGCCATATAGCTGGGGTCGAACCGCAGCTTGATGTTCTGGGGATCACCCTGGACTACGCCGTTTGGAAACGAGATCCCGATGGCGTCCACGGATGTCGCCCCCTGCCCGAAGAGGCCCTCTGCAAAGCTGAAGCGTCGGACGCGGTCGCTCGCGGTGACAGCTTCCGGACTGTTCAGGTAGGCCACGGCGTCCTGAGGCTTGTAGTACATGTAGGTTGTCTTCAGCTGGGCGTCATAGCCGGCGAGATCGGTCCCGGAGAGCTGGGCCATGGCCGTCCTCGCCGCGATCGCCGCCGGTGAAGACCCCTGCATGAGCCCCAGCACCTCATACCAGATCCCGACAAGGGCCTTCCCGAGGTCCGGGTTTTCTTTCAGCTTGTCCGTGGCGACCACCATCATGTCGAGGATTTCGCCGGGAATCTTCGAGGAATCGAACACCAGGTTGGCGTCCGGCATGCGGTCGATCTCGAGAAGCATGGGGTTCCAGGTCGCCATGGCCGAGACCTCCGGGGTCGGCCAGGCCGCAACCATGTCCGCATCCGAAGTGTTGACCAGTTTCACGTCCGATTGCTTGAGGCCGACGCTTTCCAGGGCCCGGGCGAGGAAGTACTGGGATACCGATCCCTGCACGAGGTTGACAGGCTGCCCCTTGATCTGGGCGAGGCTTGTCTTGCCCTTCAGGAGCACGCCGTCGTTTCCGTTGGAGTAATCTCCCACGATCAGGGCGGTGGTGTCCCGCCCTCCGGCCGCCGGGAGCGTCAGGGCGTCCATGTTGGTCGACGTCACCGCATCCAGCTTGCCCGAGGTGAACTGGTTCAGGCTTTCGACATAGTCGTTGATCTGGATGAGATTGATGGTGATGCCGTACTTGTCGGCCCACTTTTTGACGATGCCGTTTTGCACGGCGTAGGGCCAGGGCATCCAGCCTGCGTAGATTGTCCAGCCGACCGTGTAGACCTTTCCGCCACCCGGGCCCGAGCCGCTCTTCTGGGCGCCTGTCCCCGGGGAACAGGCCGCAAGAAGCGTCATCGCCGCGCCCGCCAGCAGTGACCTGCGGCTCCAGTTTGATCCCGACATCCGCATCCCCTCGTTCAGTGATCTTTGACCGCCAGCCGGCCCGGCGAGTATTACGGACTGTGCGGGGCGTAATATTCCAGCCGTCAGAGGGTCGCCGCAGCGAGAACGTCCCACGGCGCCCGGAAACTGGGCGACTGGCGGCGAAACCGCATCAGGAACGATCAATCGGACCGCTTTCCAGCCGGCGAAGTACGAATTGTAATTATTACGTGAACGCTGCTTCGTAATATTTTTTGGCACCAAGGAGGGAAGGCGAATTGCGGCGAAACTTCAGGTCCATACCCGTTATCGACATCGGCGGCCTCTACGCCTCCGAACTTGAAAGCCGGCGCGCCGTCGCCCGGGAGATCGAAGCCGCCGCGCGCGATGTCGGCTTCTTTTACATCACCGGCCACGCCGTCCGTGACGCAGCGCGAGAGCGGATGCTGGCCGCCGCGGAGCGGTTCTTTTCACTGCCGCTGAGCGAGAAGATGGACGTCTACATCGGCAAGTCCAAGAACCACTCCGGGTACGTGCCGGAAGGAGAAGAGGTCTTTTCCAGCGGCAAGATCGACAGGAAGGAAGCCTTTGACGTGGGTCTCGACTATTCGGGACCTCCGACAGGGGGCATGCTGGGGCCCAACCTCTGGCCCGGCCTCGAGGGTTTCCGGGCGGACGTTTCTGCCTATTACGCGGAGGTGCAGGCCCTGGCGCGGGTCCTCTTTCGCGGGTTCGCTCTGGCGCTGGGCGAGGCTGAGGACTTCTTTGAGTCCAAGCTTTCCGCGCCTCCCTCCCAGCTCAGGCTGATCCACTATCCCTTCGATCCGGAGGCCTTGGACGCCCAAGGCATCGGGGCTCATACCGACTATGAGTGCTTCACCATCCTCTACTCCACAGAGCCAGGCCTCGAGGTGATGAATGGCGAGGGCGACTGGATTGACGCTCCGCCCGTTCCGGGAGCTTTTGTCATCAATATCGGCGACATGATCGAGACCTGGTCGAACGGCGCCTTCGTCGCGACCAGCCATCGCGTGCGCAAGGTCCCTGCGGAGCGCTACTCCTTTCCCTTCTTCGCCACCTGCGACTACGAGACTCCAGTCGAGCCGCTCCCCCGGTTTGTGACCCCCGAGAAGCCTGCGGCATATCCCAGGATCATCTCGGGCGAACATCTCTTTGCGCAGACCGCACAGACCTTCGCCTACCTCAAGAGGCGCATCGCCGAGGGGGCCGTGACCCTCCCGCAGGGTGCGCTCAGCCTGGAGAGCTATGGACAGCAGGCGCGGGCCCGGTCCCCCGTAAGATGAGCCTTCTTCAGTTGGCCTTGTCCCGGGCGCAGGCAGGCCCCCTGGCTGTCCCGGATTGGACCCTGGGATGCTTCCGCAGGCGCTGCATCACCTTCGCTTCCGGCCTGGAAGACACAACAACCCGGGTGATCTGGATCCAGAGCCATGGCCTGACGGCGGACCTTCGCCTTCCCCTTATTCGACCGGATGTCCGGGCCGCAGGGTCCCTGGAGCACTGTACGGACGAGCAGCGCGCAGAGCTCGCCAGGGGAGAAGGCTTTGTCGCAAGGACCTCCTGGGACGGCGCCTTGATGCGATGGGACGCATTCGCCGCCTTTCACCCTTATGACAAGTGGCCTGAGCCGGGGCGTCTTGAGCGAGTTGGCGCCTGTCTGATCGAGTGGGCTCCCAGCGGGGTCTATGTGGAGGACTGGCGGTTCCAGCCTGGAGCCGCCGGTCTCCTGGTCGGTCTGGAGCTCCTCAGCGAGACCGGAACGGACGGGCGACCAGCCCAGAGGTCTGGCGGCCTCGTCATCTCGGGAGATCACGCCCTTCTCGTGCTGGGCCGCCGCCAGAGCCTGCCCGAGGGCCGCGCCCACGAGCTTTTGCGTTCGGACCCCAGTCTTTGGCGGACGGCCTTCGACTGCCAGGTCGCCTATGCAAGGCGCGACGAGAGCGGTTGGCCTGTGGTTCTCGCCGTTGACCCCTTCATGGAGGGTTGCGCCCTCTTTGACGACGCAGCCTTCCGACCCGGCCCTTCGGCCGATCTTCTGGTCCAGGCCAATCCCTCCCGGGATGGGGACTGGGCGGAAAGGCTCTGGCGGATCGACACCCTTCTTCCCGGGTTTCCCGCCCCCTTGTCCACTCAGGCGACACCCTCGGGACTGGACTGGCTCAGGCGTGAATCGGACGCCCTCGGGCTCTCCGGCAGCTCCGTATAGGGTGCAGGCAGATTCAGGAGTTCCGGGGGGAGACCTCCGCCCTGCGCCTCGGCGCCCTGCGGCGGTCTCACGGCGCCCGGGCGTCCGCGTCGGCCCCGAGGGCGCGCAGGATCCTCCGGGCCTGCTGGCGGGAGAGATCGTCCAGCAGAGGCGTCTCTTCGCCCGGACCCGAGTGAAGGTCCGCAAAGCCATGCACGGCGGTCCATGCGAAGTACTGGTCCGCCGCCGTCGCGGTGCTGATCCTTCCGAAGGCCTCCAGTTCGGCCAGCGATTTTCCGAGCCACATGTAGGTCGGGGCTCTTGATGGGTCCCGGAAGCGACTTTTGCATCCGGCCGGCCCGAACATCAGCCGCCAGAGGCCGTAGTGAGTCCGGGCGAAGGTGACGTAGGCCAGCACCAGCCCCTCGAAGCGCGTCAGCGCATCGGCCCTGTCCCGGGCGGAGGAGCCCACGGGCATGGCGGCTTGGAACCGCTCTCCAAGCAAGGCGAAGCCAGCCTCTGCGACCGTCTTCAGGATGGCGTCACGATCTTCGAAGTGTCGGTAGATCGCCCCTGGGGAAACTCCTAGCCGCCGCGAGATCTCCCGCATGGACAGGTTCTCTATGGCGCCGTCGCGGGCAGCCGCCATCGCGAGCGCGATCACGGCGTCACGGAGCTGGCCATGGGGGCGCGAGATCCGCTCCACCGAAGGCGGAGATGCAGAAACTGGCGTGATCACTGTTTACGTACGCTGTAAAATTGATAATGTGATCACTGATTACACCGATCGCCCGAGGAGGCGCCAATGATTTCGTCGACCCGAACCCGGACGCAGCAAACCCGTATGGTCGCCACCCCCCTGGGAGATCTCGCCGTCCGGGTCGCCGGCTTCGGACCTGCAAAGGTGGTCCTTTGGCCGTCCATCTTCACGGACGGACACATCTACGATGGTCTTGTCTCCCGGCTCGCGGCCGAAGCCACCTTCTTTCTCATCGACGGGCCCGGTCACGGCCTCAGCCCGGGCGTGCCCCGCGAGTTCACCATGGCCGAGGCCGCCTCGGCCTGGCTCTCGGTGATGGACAGCTTCGGGCTCAACCGCGCCGCGGTGGGAGGGGTGTCCTGGGGCGGCCTTGCGGCGGCCGAGGTGGCGCTGACCGCACCCAGTCGCGTCGAGCGGCTGATCCTGATGAACACCCCGATGGATGTATCCGGAGACCAGCCCAAGTTCCGGGACCGGTTGATCGCCTTCGGCGCCCGCTGGATGGTGCGTGGCAAGATGTTCCGCGATGGCGTGGCGGGCAGCTTTTTCGACCCCGGGACCCTGGCCTCGAGCCCCTCCTACCGCGAGGCCTTCCACGGCATGCTGACCGCCTCAGATCCGGTCGCCCTGGCGGCGTCGGTGCGGTCCGTGATCCTGCACGGTGAACCCCTCCGCTCGCGCTTGGCCCGGATTTCCGTCCCGACTCTCCTCATCGCGGGCAAGGAGGACGCCCTCTATCCGCTCGAGGGCCAGGCCAGCGCCGCCCTCCTGCTTCAGGACGGTCGCTTTGAACCTGTCGCCGGTCGCCACATCTCACCCGTGGAGGCTCCGGACGAGGTCGCCGCATCCCTTCGGGCCTTCCTGGCGCACGACAGGCTGCCATGACGATCGCAGTCCTCGGCGCCACAGGGGCTCAGGGCGGCGCAGTAGTCCGCGCCCTGCTGTCTCGGGGCCAGCCGGTTCGGGCCTTGACGCGCCGGCCCGACAGTGAACCCGCCCTTGCGCTTGCCCGAAGCGGCGTGGAGGTCGTCCCCGCAGACCTCGACCGTCCCGAGACGCTGGCGCCGGCCCTGCGGGGGGCCTCAAGCATTTTCTCCGTCCAGGACTTCTATGCGCCCGGGGTCGGCCTGGCGGGCGAGATCCGCCAGGGTCGGGCCCTGATTGCCGCAGCCCGGTCGGCGGGAGCGACCCACATTGTGCAGTCGACCATGGGCGATGGGCGCATCCCCGGGGGACCCGCCCACTTCCTCTCCAAGGCTGTGCTCGAGCAGGACCTCCGGAAGAGCGGATTGGGCTGGACCTTCCTCGGGACGGTCTGGTTCCTGGACAATCTGCTGAACCCCGCCATGCAGCCCAGCCTGATCTTTCCCGTTCTTTCGGGAAGCCTGAAGCCATCCACCCCCTTCCAGATGCTCGCCCTGGACGACCTGGGGTGGGTCGCCGCGGAGGCGCTCGGAAACCCCGACGCCTGGCGGGGGCGGAAGGTCAACCTGGCCGGGGATGTCCTGACCGTCAGCCAGATGAAGCGCGCCTACAGGGAGGTCACGGGGCGTCGACCGAAGTCCTGGCCTCTGCCCGCAACCCTGTTCCGGCGCCTGGCGCCGGAGTTCGCCGCCCAGTTGAAATGGCACAACGAGGTCGGCTTCGCCTTTGATGCTGAGGATCTCCGGCGCCTGAAGCCGGACGCCCGGACATTCGCCGGTTTCCTGAAGGAGGCGGGAATCCGGAACCTCTGAGGCATCAAGCCCATCGCGCGGGCTCGGAGGCTTTGGGAAAGCGGGGAGGGCAAATCTGCAGGTAGACCCTGGGAGGGCGAACGGGGTGTGTCCATGGGCCGTTTTGCGCCCTGGCCGGCGTTCCGGCGGGCTGATCGGGAGTGTTGGCGGGTAGCCGCCCGGGCGTCGCGCCCGGAATCCGTCAGACTCACTCCATGAGCACCCTGTTCCGCCTCTCCGGCGCCCGCGGTGATGACCTGGACGTCGCCACCTGGTTCGAGGCCAGCGACGATGCAATCCGCTGTCTCACGCTGCATTGGTTCGAGCGCATCCGCGCCTGCGGGCTGGATGTTGTGGAACTGATCCATGACCACCAGCCCACCGCCTGCGTCGGCGCCGCCGCCTTCGCCTACGTCGCCGCCTATCGCGCCCGCGCCGCCGTGGGCTTCTTCCAAGGCGCAGACCCGGCGGACCCCGCCGGCGTCCTCGAGGGGGCCGGCAAGCGCATGCGCCAGGTCAAGCTGAAGTGGGGCCAGCCGGCGCCCGAGGCGGCCCTCGTGGACCTCATCGCCAAGGCCTAAGTGGACATCCGGGAGCAGCTGATTGTCGGGCGTAGATATTCCGGCTAGGTCGGACCTAATTGGTCCCCGCTGCGCGGGCCGATGGCCAGGCCAGTTCATTCCTGCAGGCTTGCCCTTCGATCGGATAGGCCGAGTGCCCCCCGACCCTTCGGCAAGGGAAGTTGCGGGTCATCAACCTCGGAGGGATTGGCGACAAGCCATTCGACTGCGATTAGGCGCTCCCGGGGTTATTGAAAAGTCAATTAAAACAAATAGAAAATGGCGATTATCTGAAGTTTCACTATTAATTGAATGCTGAGTTGGTTTATCATAGACAGAATGAAAAATATATGGCGTCCTGACCTCGTGGATCGAAATGGAGGGACACATGCGGCATTGGCTCATGTTGACGACAGCGGTGATCCTGGCGTCGCCAGTTGCACCAGCGATGGCGCAGGATCGCCAGGAGACGGCGAGATCAAGGGATCCCTCTGACGTGAGCGAGGTTGTCGTCGTCGCCCGTCGGCGCGAGGAGCGGCTGAGGGACGTACCCGTTGCGGCCAGTGTCGTTGATTCTGAACTGGTGAATGCCCGTGGAGGCGTCACAGATCCGGAGAAACTCCTTCAAGGCATTCCCGGCGTCCGCTATGTGAACACCGTCTCACCAACGACGGCTGAAACTTCGATCCGGGCCTCTGGGACCAGCCGCGGGACCTTCGCCGAGTCCGCAATTGGCCTCTATCGGGACGGCGTCTATGTCGGCGGCGGGTTACTTGGCGGGCGCAATTTTGCTCGCGCCGACCTGTTTGACATTGACCGCGCAGAAGTTCTGCGAGGCACTCAGAGCGCCCTGTACGGTCGAAATGCTGTCGGCGGCGCGATAAATATCCTCACCAAGCGGCCACAATTCGAGCAGAGCGGGTATCTCGATGCCAAATATGGATTTGGTAATGAGCAGTATCAGGTCCAGGGAGCCTTCAATACAAATTTAGGAGACAGCGTCGCAGTTAGGATTGGAGGTCAGTTATTTGATCAAAAGTCAGGATACTTTCGGAATCGATCACGTAATGAATATTTTGATATTGAAAAAGGGCATATCGGTCGGGCGCAAATTCAGTTCAGAAACGAGAATATTGCAATCAATGCGTTGATTGAAAATCAAGTATCTAACCTTCCAGCTCTGAATTGGCAGTTAGCGATCCCTGCGGGAGGTTCCTGGCCGAGGGGATATGTGAGTGAGAAGAGAACCTATGATTGGAGCTCACCCTCCCTGGCTAAGCAGCAGATCAATAGCGCAATTCTCTCCGTAGATTATGAATTGGGATCAGTCAAAATTGTCTCGACAACATCATACAGAAATAGATTAACTAAAAATGCTTTTGACCAAGATAGCTTGGATAAAAGTACATATGATTCGCTCCGTGCGAACGGTACCCTAGTAGGGGTAATCGATTTCAGTACGGCTCAGAGAAGTCAGGATGATGTTGATACATTGTATCAAGACATTCACATTCTCGGGGATTATTCAGATACATTTAAATGGCTAACTGGAGCAGAGCTACTCAATCTGAAAAGTGATTATCAACAGGACAACGCCCGGACCCCGACGACATCTAATCCCTCCCGGGGAACTCGCCAGCCGGCAAATCAGGAAATCAAATCCTATGCAGTCTATGGATCATTTGATTTTAAACTGACGGAATCCCTAGGCATAGGAGCTGAGGCGCGTTTCGCTGACGATACAAAGGACTTTTACTCAGAACGTTTCGACCTCTCTACAGGCCTGAGTGCCGGGCCGCGTTACCGTATTGAAGGGTCCCGGCAGTCCCAAAACTTCACGTACAATCTAACAGCTTCGTATCGTGCTGGCGGATGGCTGAGCTACGCAAAGGTCGGCACCGCGTACAGGACGGGTGGATTCAACCGCGATCTGGGTGATCCCAGGGCGCCTCGTCCTGTTATTCCAAGCTTCGGAGATGAGTACGCGACCACCTATGAAGTCGGTGCAAAGGGCAATCTCATGCGTGGGGTTTACCTTGAGGGCGCTGCCTATCGAACTGAAACTGAAGACCTCTTGGTGCAGTTGGATAATGGATGCAGCCTGATTACTCCTGCGTGTCCCGTCGCAGCCACACCCTTTATGATCAATGCGGGAAAGGGTGAATCGTGGGGTCTTGAGGCATTCCTCAACGCCGTGGCCAATGTTGGAGACGGAAGAGTTCGCCTCAGCCTTGGAGGGTCGCGGCAGGGTGGGAAGGTCACCTCTGGGCCTTTCAAGGGCGCAAGCTTTCCCCAAGTGCCGGACTGGGTGGGGTCTGCCAACCTGAATTACCGCATTCCGTTCCGTGAGGGAGCCGATCTGGTTGCAAACCTTGCCTACCGGGCCCAGTGGGGGGGCGTTCAGGAGATTGCTGGCACGCCCAGGCTCTCCGATTACCAGCAGGTCGATGCCCGCATCGCCATGGACTTCGGTCGATGGGAGGCTGCAATCTTTGCGAACAACGCCACAAATTCGACCTATGTGAATTTCGCCAGTGCGACGGTCAAGCGATGGAGCCAGCCACGGCTGTATGGCCTGCAGTTGCGTTACCAGTGGCGATAGGAGAAACAGGAGCGGGCGGTTCTCGGCCCGTAGTTTGATGCTGGGCGACTTTTGTTGGGAAACTCCGGAACGTTGGCTGATCGTATTCGACCAGCTGAGAAGGCCAAAGGGCGCCGGGGACGGCCCTCACACCGTGAGGATCGGGCGAATGAAGTCCTCGATGCCGCTGCTCGAGTTCTGAACGCCCAGGGCCTTACGAATACCTCGCTGGAGGCTGTCGCCGCTTCCTTGGGTGTCACAAAGAGTGCGCTCTACTACTACTTTCGGAATAAACAGGAGCTGGTCTTCAAATGCTATCTGAGATCTTGCGAGGTGGCATGCGCCGCTGTCGAGAAATCTCTCGGTGAGGAAGGCACCGGTAGGGACAGGCTCGAATCTTATATCCGGCGTCAGATTTCGCCGGATAATCCGCCTGTAGCGTTTGTTGGTGAGATTGAGTTCCTGGAGCCGCAGCAAAGGGATTCCCTTCGTATCTGGGTCCGCAGGCACCACGAAGCCTTGGTGCAATTGCTAGAAGAGTCGACGAGGGATGGCAGCCTCGTCATGCCAGCGCCAAATCTCGTCGTTTACTCCCTGAAGGGCGCTTTGAATTGGATGACCGTCTGGTTTGATCCCGGCGGGCCCCTTGATCGTCAGGATATCGCTGAGGCCTTTATCGACCTCTTCATGTTCGGCCTGGCGCCCCGCGACCAACGTCCGCTGAGGCAGGCAATTCAGCCTGTGCGACTTGATCCCCCACCGGAGCCGTTGGCGTTTGACAGGGCTGAGCATGCGAGTAGACGTCGTGATGTTCTGGTCCGCGCAGGTTCCGAGTTTTTCAATGAGAATGGATTCGATAATTGTACACTTGAAGATATAGCAGGTGGATTGGGTATCAGCCGCAGTGCGCTCTATCACTACGTTTCGAGCAAAGAGTATTTGCTATATGCGGGATTTGTGCGTTCGCTCGATATAACAGAAATAATACTCAAAAATGTGGATTCATTTAATGAAGAAGGGTGTAGAAAAATTGAGCGTACTATCAGGTCTGCCGTCGAGCTCCAGGCGAGCCAAGCTGGTCCGATCGCGAATTACGCCCGGCTAAAATCGCTTACTCAGGAGCATGCGTCAGAGGTGCGCGATCGCTCGAATGCCTTGGAAGCCCGACTTGCGGGTTTCTTCAATCGGGGGCTGACGGATGGAAGCATCAGACCCCTGGATTCCAGAATGGCGAGACTCGCCTTGCTGGGCGCCATCAACTGGTTACCTCGCTGGTTTACGCCTGCGGTTTCATTCGATGCCGACTCGGTCGCCGCCAACCTGGTCCACCTCTTCATTCATGGACTGGTCCCTCGGCGTTTATGACGTCCTCTTCAGGATCGTGATTCCATCCGGGGTTGGTGCGGTGATCCCCTCACGCGCCGTGTGCGATGATTTCAGGTAGGCGTTCCAAAAGCAGATCTCTCGTGCGTGGAGGGTATCGGTGGCTTCGGGTTGGTTGGGCGGAGCGTCGAAGTCGACGTGCCGCGCTCCCTCAACGAACACCTTGTACTTGTCTCGTGGAGGGCTCAAGCGCCAGGGCTCCAGGCGCCATTCCGGCGTTTCTCCGTTTGCGCCGTAATCCTTTGACCCTGAAACCCAAAGGGTGGGGCGAAGAAGGCGATCAAAGCTGTTTGCTCGCAAGCCCATTCGCCCCGGGCCTTGCCCGCTGATCACCATAAGGGCGCCAAATCGCGTGTCGGAGAAATCACTTGCGTTCGTCGTCGTGAAGATTTGGGCGCCCCCGAGAGCCATCGTTGTGTAGGCGCCGTAAGAATGACCCGCCATGCCAATGCGACGGCGGTCGACAATTGGCGCGCCATTTGGCCAACCGTGCCCATCAAGTCCTGCAGACAGGAGACGCTTGATGTCGCTGATGCGACTTTCAAGATAGGCGGGGTCTTCCAATTTTCGCACCAAGTCAGCCCGCGCAGTCGTGTCGTTGGTGCTCGTGGCCAGTTGGCGCATGACGATCGCCAAGTCTTCCCCCAGTTTAGTCCTTAGGGGTGATGGCCGGATCGAGTCTGCGTGCGTCGGGTGGGCGGTGATGTAGCCGGCTCGCACCCACGCTTCGCTCGTTCTCGAAAAGGCGTCCATATTGCTGCTCAATCCGTGGCTAAACACAATGAGCGGCAGTGGCCCTTTAGCACCTCGAGGCCAGCGTAGGCGGACCTCAAATCGTCGCCCTCGAGGGGCCGTTAATTGGATGACTTCGGTTTGCCCTGCGACTGCAACTGGAGACGCCGTCAAGGTGGGCGCCGTCAGGGCGGTGGCCAGTCCGATCAGGGCTGTCCTACGCTGCATGGGTGACCCATATAATTATTTAAACAGTTGGACTGATTATGTACTAGAGGATAGAATTAATGCAAGCGGAGGGTGGGATGACCCGGAGGCAGTTT
>NZ_JADCBG010000177.1 GCF_020253645.1 Phenylobacterium sp. | reverse complement strand
GTCACCCTCCTGCAGCGCAAGGCCGAGTCCCTGGGCCGGTCCCTGGGCAAGACCACGGGCTGGACCCACAAGGCCACCCTGCAGAAGCGCGGCGTGCAGATGATCGGCGGCGTAACCTACGAGAAGATCGACGACGCCGGCCTGCACGTCCTGATCGGGACCGAGCCTCGCCTCATCGAGGCCGACACCGTCATCATCTGCGCCGGCCAGGACCCCCTGCGCGCCCTGCACGACGAGCTGGCCGCCCTCGGCGTCGCCTCCACCCTGGTGGGCGGCTCGGACGTGGCCGCGGAGCTGGACGCCAAGCGGGCCATAAACCAGGCCAGCCGGCTGGCCGCCGCGGTCTGATTTCACCGAACGGTCCGGAACCCGCACCCGTCAAAGCATTGTCTTGACGGGCGCCGGGGGCTGGGTTTGAGTCTGGCGTCCGCAGGCTGACGGCGCTGCTGCGAAGGGTCGCAGACCGCGTCCGGGATGGCCCGACGGGGGGAAACAGATGAGCGTGGACTCCACAGCCGGCGGCGCGCCCGGCCCCAGGATTGAAACGACCAAGCCATCCCTCTGGACCAAGGTTTCCTACGGCTTCGGGGCCGTGGCCTTCGGGGTCAAGGACAACGGCTTCAGCTATTTCCTGCTGATCTTCTACAGTCAGGTCATCGGCCTGGACGCCCGCCTGGTGGGTCTGGCCCTGACCATCTCCCTGCTGGTCGACGCCTTTTTCGACCCGATCCTGGGATACTGGTCCGACAACCTGCGCTCGAAATGGGGCCGGCGGCACCCGTTCATGTACGCCGCCGCCGTTCCCATCGCGGCGACCTATTTCCTGCTCTGGAGTCCGCCCCAGGGCTGGGAGGACTTCCACCTCTTCCTCTACCTGCTGATCCTGTCGATCGTGGTGCGCATGCTGATCTCCATCTACGAGATCCCCAGCACGGCCCTGGCGCCCGAGCTGACCGACGACTACGACGAGCGCAGCTCCCTGCAGGCCTATCGCTCCTACTTCGGATGGACCGGCGGCAACGCCATGTCCGTGTTCAACTTCATCGTCCTGTTCCCGCTCTTTGCGACGGCGGCCATCCCCAACGGTCAGTTCAACCCGGAGGCCTACAGGACCTACGGCATGATCGCCTCCGGCTTGCTGCTGTTCTCGGTCCTGGCCTCGTCAATCGGCACGCACAGCCGGATCATGCACCTGAAGCCCGCGCCTCCGAAGCGGCGGCTCAGCCCGCTGATCGTCTTCAAGGAAATCTTCGAGACTCTCTCGAACCGGTCCTTCCTGGCCCTCTTCGTCTCGGCCATCTTCGGGTCGATCGCGGGCGGTCTCTCCGCCGCCCTGGCCTTCTATTTCTACACCTACTTTTGGGACTTCAGCACCCAGCAGTCAGGCCTGATCACCAGCGGGGTCTTCGTCTCGGCCATCCTCGGCGCGGTCCTGGCGCCCATTGTCAGCCGGACCATCGGCAAGAAGAAGGGCGCGATCATCATCGGCCTCATCGCCTTCCTGGGCTCGCCAATGCCCATCGTCCTGCGCCTGATGGGAGTCCTGCCGGACAATTCCAGCCCCTTGGTCTTCTGGTTCGTCTTCTTCACGACCATGATCGATGTGGGCCTGATCATCTGCTTCCAGATCCTCGCCGCGTCCATGATGGCGGACCTGGTCGAACAGGCCGAGATCAAGACCGGGAGGCGCTCCGAGGGCATCTTCTTCGCCGCCTCGGCCTTCATCCGGAAGGTGGTGGGGGGCCTGGGGCTCACCGCCGCCACCTTCGTCCTGACCGTGGCGGGCCTCCAGGCCGGGGCCGACCCCAGCCAGGTGTCCGACGAGACCCTGTTCCGCCTGGGCCTGTTCTACGTTCCCGTCATCCTGGCCCTGTGGATGACCATGCTGGCGGTGATGATGACCTACACCATCACCCGGGATGGCCACGAGGCGAACCTGCGCACCCTGGCCGAGATGAAGGGCAAGGAGGGCGACGGCGGCGACGACTGAGCCGCCGCCGGTCCCCGCCTCAGGCCGCCAGGCCCTGCAGGACCGCCGCCTCGGCGCGGACGGCCTGCGGGCCGCCCAGCACCTGGCGGTTGTAGCCGATGCGCTTGAACCAGTAGTGCAGCCCGACAAGGTCGGTGAAGCCCATGCCGCCGTGCACCTCGGTGGAGGTGCGGGCCACGAAGGTCCCCACCTCCGACAGGTGCGCCTTGGCGTGGCAGGCCATCACCGAGGCCTCCTCCGGCAGGTGGTCGAGGGCGTGGCCGGCGTACCAGACCAGGGACCGGCAGGGCTCCAGCGAAGCCGCCATTTCGGCGCACATGTGCTTCACGGCCTGGAAGGTGGCGATGGCTCGGCCGAACTGGACCCGGCCCTTGGCGTAGGCCACGGCCTGGTCGAGCATGTCCTGGGCGGCGCCCAGGGTGTCTGCGGCCAGCATGACCCGGCCGGCGTCGATCATGGCGCGCACGGCGGCGGGGCCGTCGCCGGCCTTCAGGGGCTCGGCCGCGACACCGTCGAAGACCAGCTCCCCGGTGGGCCGGGTGGCGTCGATGGTGCGGAAGTCCGTGCGGGTGAGGCCAGGGGCGTCGGCGGCCACCAGGTGCAGGCCGCGCGTCCGGTCGGCGACGACGTAGAGGTCGGCCTCGTAGTCCACCACGAACTGGGCCCGGCCATGCAGGCGCCCGTCGCGGGCCTCGACCCCGGCGCCGTCCCGGGCGCCGGTGAGCTCGGACAGGGCGACCCCCGCCACCGCGGCGCCGGAGGCCAGCTTCGGAAGCCAGGCCGCCTGCTGGCCGGCGTCGCCCGCCTTCAGGAGGGCCAGGGGCGCCATGACCGCCGTGCCGGCGAAGGGGGCCGGGGAGACGAAGCGTCCCAGCTGCTCGGCGGCGAGGGCGGCGTCCAGCAGGGACAGGCCCACCCCGCCGTGGGCCTCGGGGATGATCAGGCCGGTGACGCCCAGTTCGGCCAGGCCCTGAAGCACGTCCGGGGCGCGGCGGTCCTCGCCGGCGGCGAAGGCGCGGGTGCGGGCAAGGCCGCCGGTCCCGGTCAGGAACCGGGCCAGGGCGTCCTGCAGCATGACCTGCTCTTCGGAGAGTCCGAATTCCATGGCGTGTCTCCTCAGGCCCTGGCCAGCTTGGGCTCGCGGGGCATGTCCAGCCCGCGCTCGGCGATGATGTTCTTCTGGATCTGCGAGGTGCCCCCGCCGATGATCAGGCCGAGAAAGTACATGTAGTCCCTCTGCCAGGAGCCGCCGCCGCGCAGGCGGGGCGTGTCGCCGTAGAGCAGGCCCAGCTCGCCCATGACGTCGACAGCGAAGCCCTCCAGTTCATGGCGCAGCTCGGTGCCCTGCAGCTTGACCACCATGCCCGCCAGGGGTGCGGACTGCCGGTTCACCGCCGCCGAGAGCAGTCGAAGGTCATTGCAGCGCAGGGCCTGGACCCGGCCCTGGATCGCCATCAGCCGGTCCCGGTAGACGGGGTTGTCGATGACGCGGCTTCCGTCGAGGGTCTCGGCCTTCATCAGGTCGATCAGGGCGTTCAGGCGGCTCTGCATGACGTTGGGGTCGGCGAGGGAGCCGCGCTCATGGCGCAGGATGGCGTTGGCGACCTTCCAGCCCTCGCCGCGCCGTCCGACGATCTGGTGGGCCGGGACGCGGACGTCGGTGAAGAAGACCTCGTTGAAGTTGGCCGCGCCGGTCATGTCCACCAGGGGGCGAATCTCGATGCCCGGGGTCTTCATGTCGAACAGCAGGAAGCTGATGCCCTCGTGCTTGGGGGCGTCAGGCTCGGTGCGCACGAGACAGAAAATCCAGTGCGCGAGGTGGGCTGTGGAGGTCCAGATCTTCTGGCCGTTGATCACCCACTCATCGCCCTCGAGCACGCCCCTGGTGGCGAGGGCCGCGAGGTCGGAGCCGGCGTTGGGCTCGGAATAGCCCTGGCACCAGAGCATCTCGCCGCGCAGGGTCGGACCGATGAACTGGCGCTTCTGGTCCTCCGACCCCACCTCGAGCAGGGTCGGGACCAGCATGGAGATGCCCTGGCCGCCGAGGCCGGGCGACAGCTGGGCGCGGGCGAATTCCTCGGCGATGATCCGCGACTTCAGGATGTCCGGCTCGGCGCCGTAGCCGCCGTACTCGCGCGGGATGGTGCGGGCGGCGTAGCCGTTCTCGATCAGGAGCTTCTGCCAGGTCAGGCCGTTGCCGCCCTGGCCGGGCGCCTGGCTGCGGTGGGCCTCGAGGAAGCCGCGCACCTCGGTGCGGAAGGCCTCGTATTCGGGGCTGTAGGACAGGTCCATCTTGCTCCTCCCGTTGCGGTCCGGCCTTGGGCGCCAAACCTTGAGCATCTGGCCCGCCGGGTCCAGTCTCCCAACAGGGCGGATGGCTGGCAAGCCGCCGTCCCTGAGCGATTAGGGGAGGCCCGCCTCATGGACAAGCCATCCGCGACGGAAGCCGCGCCGGAGCCTATCCTGGACCCGGACCGGCGGATCCTCGATCCGCACCACCACCTCTGGCCCGCCGGGGCGGGACCGGCCTACCTGCTGGACGAGCTGAGGGCCGATACGGGGGACGGCCACCGGGTCGAGGCCACGGTCTTCGTGGAATGCATGACCGGCTACCTCACCGACGGCCCCGAGGCCCTGCGCCGGGCGGGCGAGACCGCCTTTGTCGCCCGGGCGGCGAGGGACTCCCGCGACGGGAAGGGCGCGCGCATCGCCGCCATCGTCGGCTCGGCGGACCTTCTGGCGCCCGACGACCTCGACGCCCTGCTGGACGCCCACGCCGAGGCGGGCGAGGGCCTGTTCCGGGGGATCCGCCACGCCGCCGCCTGGGACGCCTCGGACGCCATCCGCCCCTCGCACCACCACCCGCCGCCGCACCTCTACCTGGACGCAACCTTCCGGCGGGGCTTTGCGAAGCTGTCGGCCCGGGGCCTGACCTTCGACGCCTGGCTCTTCCATCCCCAGATCTCCGAGCTGACGGACCTCGCCCGGGCCTTCCCCGAGGCCAGCATCATCCTCGACCACCTGGGCGGGCCCCTGGGCATCGGCCCCTACGCCGGCAAGCGCGACGAGTTCTTCCCGACATGGCGGGCGGACATGGCCGGGCTGGCGACCTGCCCGAACGTGACGGTGAAGCTGGGCGGCATGGCCATGCCGATCAATGGCTGGGACTGGCATAAGACCGGCGCCCCGGACTCCGCCGCCTTCGCCGCGGCCCAGGGCGACTGGTATCGCGCCGCCATCGACCTCTTCGGCCCCGACCGCTGCATGTTCGAGAGCAACTTCCCCGTGGACCGGGCGAGCCTGTCCTACCGGACCCTCTGGAACGGCCTGAAACGCATCGCCGCCCCGTATTCCGAGGCCGAGAAGGACCAGATGTTCTTCGGGACGGCGGCGCGGGTTTACGGGATCGAGGGGTAGGGCGGACGGGTGGATCCTTCCTCCGCCAGCAGGGCGAGGCAGCCTCGGCGGACCTGGGCGATCCGGCCCGGAAGCCAGTCTCCGGCATCGATCTCCGGCCGCTCGTGCAGCCAGCCCAGCTGGACAAGGTCCCGCACCAGCAGGAACTGGGGCAGCTGCGCCGCCTCGGCCTCCGGCAGGTCGCGCACCTCGCGGTATCCGGCGAGGAAGGCGTCCCTGACAGCTGCGAAGTCCGGCGCGGCCTGCTGGTGCGTCAGGGCGACGGCGATGTCGTACATCCGCCAGCCGAAGGCCGCGTC
>NZ_JADCBG010000176.1 GCF_020253645.1 Phenylobacterium sp. | reverse complement strand
TGCCCCAGGCCGTAGACCGCGGCGGTGTCGAAGAAGGTGCAACCCGCGTCGAGGGCGCCGAGCAGCACCTCTTCGGCCTGCGCCCGCGGCGGCGGAGGACCGTAGGCGTGGGATAGGCTCATGCATCCCAGGCCAATCTCCGAAACATCGAAGGGGCCAAGCCTGCGGGTCTTCATGGGGTGCTCCGGGCTGGGGATGGCGTTGTCGTCTCCGACGCAAGCCGGCGAACAAAGTCCGGCAGCCAGGGATTGCGGGCCGGCTTCATGCGCTCGGCCCGATAGACGTGCCCGAGGTCCGCATAGGCGCGGTCGAAGTCCTTGTTGACGATGATGTAGTCATACTCGACCCAGTGTTCGATCTCCTCCCGCCCCCCCTCAAGGCGCCCGCGGATGACGGAGTCGGAGTCCTGAGCCCTGGCGTTGAGCCGTCGCGCCAGGTCCGCCCAGGAAGGCGGCAAGACATAAATGCTGACGCTGTCCTGCGGCATCGCCGTACGGATCTGGGCTGCGCCCTGCCAGTCGATGTCAAACAGGACGTCCTGGCCCGCCGCCAGCGCCGCCTCGACCGGATCCCGGGGCGTCCCATAGCGATTACCGTGGACGTGAGCCCACTCCAGAAGTTGGCCGCCCCCGATCATGTCATCGAAGTGTTCCGGGCTGACGAAAAAATACTCCCGCCCCTCTTCCTCGCCAGGGCGGGGCGCCCGGGTCGTGGCGGATATGGACAGAATGAGGTCCCCGTGGTCCGCCACCAGTCGCCGCGAGAGAGAGGTCTTGCCCGCGCCTGAAGGACTGGAGATCAGGAGCAGTAGGCCCCTGCGCTGGACTTCCCAGGGCCGCGCCACATCCGTCTGTGTCATCGTTCACTCCACATTCTGGACCTGCTCCCGGAACTGGTCGACCACCGCCTTCAGATCCAGCCCCGTCCTCGTCAGGCTCGCCACGGCCGCCTTTGAGCAGAGCGTATTGGCCTCTCGCATGAATTCCTGGGTCAGGAAGTCGAGCCGGCGCCCTGCCGGACCACCCTCCTTCAGGAGCTGGCGCGCGCTGGCGAGATGGCCGTTCAGCCGGTCCAGTTCCTCGCGGACATCGGCCTTCACCGCCAGGGCCGCAGCCTCCAGGAAGGCCCTGTCCGCCACCTCGGACGCCTCTCCCGCCAGCTCGGTCAGCCGCCGCAGAAAGCGGCTGCGGATCGTCTCGACCTGCTCGGTCGCGCGCTGAGCCGCCTGGTCGACCAGGGCCTCGATCTCGTCCAGAAGCCCGAGGAGAACCTCCCCCATCCGCCGGCCCTCGTCCAGGCGCGCGACCTTCAGCTGATCGAGGGCCTCAAACGCCGTCTCGGCCATAAGGGCGCTGACCTCCGCCAGCGCCTCAGGGTCCGGCTCGGCGGGTTCGGCCTCGACCACCCCCCGGATCGAAAGGAGTCCGTCGAGCGTGGGGCGAAGCACCCGGCCCTCGGCGACCAGCGGCTCTGCGGCGTCGAGGAGCTGTCTGGCCATGGCGAGGTTGATCCGTACCGGGACCTCAGCTTCCAGGCGCCGTGCGGTCACCGAGACGGAGACCTGTCCGCGCTGGAACCGGACCTGGGCCCCCTCCCGCGTTGTGCGGTCGAGAGACTCGAAACCCGCCGGGCCGCGGAAACGCACTTCCAGGCTGCGGCCGTTCACTGACCTGGCCTCCACGAACCAGGACCATCCTCCCGCAGCGCCCTCCGCCCGGCCAAAACCGGTCATGCCGCTCAGCTCCGCCATCTTCAGCCGGCCCCGCTTCTTGCACGCTCCAGGGCCCTCCAACGCGCCACATTGGCGTTGTGGCCCTGAAGGGTTTCTGCGAAAGCATGCCCTCCGGTTCCGTCTGCGACGAAGTAGAGCTCCCGGCTCTGGATCGGGTCCAGAACCGCCTCAAGGGAGGCCCTGCCGGGATTGGCGATCGGGGTCGGCGGCAGACCAGCATGGGCATAGGTGTTCCAGGGGCTGCGGTTGGCCAACTCGGAGGCCCGTATTCCCCGCCCGAGGGGCTCTCCGCGGCTGACCGCGTAGATCACCGTCGGATCACTCTGAAGCCGCATCCCGAGCCGGAGCCGGTTGACAAAGACCGCCGCCACCCGGCGACGCTCATCCTTCTGGCCAGTCTCCTTCTCCACGATGGACGCGAGAATAACGGCTTCGCGCGGTGAGGACAGCGGCAGGCCCGGCTGGCGGTTGGCCCAAAGCTCTTCGAGGAGGGCTTCCTGATCGGCCCGCATCCGATCCAGGAGGGACTGACGGGTATCGCCTCTATTGGCGCGATAGGTCTCTGGCAGGAGCACGCCCTCTTCGGGGGTCTCGATATCGCCGGTCAGCCAGTCCACCGCCCGGAGCTCCCTCACGATCATGGCCGAGGTCAGGCCCTCCGGCAGGGTGACGCTCCGGATGATGGTTCGACCCGCCTCGAGGTCGGAGAGAATCGAGAGGACCGTTGCCCGGGAGCGGATGGCGTACTCCCCCGCCTTGAGTGCACGCGAAGCGCCGGTCACGCGCGCCAGGACCTGGAACACCAGGCTCGAGCGGATCACGCCCGCTGAACGCAGCGACTCCGCCGCCCCGGCCACCCCGGCTCCCCGAGGAATCTGCACCAAGGTCTCCGAACCGACGCGGGCCCTGGGCCCGGGCCCCAGCGCCACGACCAGGGCGAGGACCAGCAAGGCCCCCAGAACACCGGCGCCGATCAGAAGACGTCGCCTGCGCAAAACCAAGCGGGTCCTGCGCCTCACGGGACTTTCTTGAGCACAAGCGAGGCGTTGGTCCCGCCGAATCCGAAGCTGTTGGACACCGCCACGTCGATCTTCATGGGCTTTGCCTTGTGCGGCACAAGGTCGACGACGGTCTCCACCGAGGGGTTATCGAGGTTCAGGGTCGGAGGCGCGACCTGATCGCGGATGGCGAGACAGGCAAAGGCGGCCTCGATGGCGCCGGCGGCGCCCAGCAGGTGGCCCGTGGCCGACTTGGTCGAGCTCATGGTCGCCCGCGCAGCGGCCTCTCCAAGCAACCGGGTCACGGCGCCGAGCTCGATCTCGTCGCCCAGGGGCGTCGAAGTGCCATGGGCGTTGATGTAGTCGATCTGCGCCGGCTCGATGCCGGCGTCGCGGACGGCGGCGCGCATGGCCCGGAAGCCGCCGTCGCCATCCTCGGCGGGGGCGGTGATGTGATAGGCGTCGCCCGCCATGCCGTAGCCCGCCACCTCAGCGTAGATTTTCGCGCCGCGGGCGCGAGCGTGCTCGAGCTCCTCGAGAATGAGGATGCCGGCGCCCTCCCCCATGACAAAGCCGTCGCGGTCCTTGTCGTAGGGACGACTGGCCTTTTCAGGGGCGTCGTTGAAGTTGGTGGACATGGCCCGGCAGGCGATGAAGCCCGCGATGCCGATGGGACAGATCGACGCCTCGGCTCCCCCGGCCACCATGACGTCCGCGTCGCCGTAGCGGATCATCCGGGCCGCATCGCCGATCGCGTGAGCGCCTGTCGCGCAGGCCGTGACGACCGAATGATTCGGCCCCTTGTAGCCATGGCGGATCGACACCTGTCCTGAAGCAAGATTGATCAGGGCCGAGGGGATGAAGAAGGGGCTGACCCTGCGGGGGCCCTTCTCGTGCATCTCTATCGCGGTGTCAGCGATGGTCGCCAGCCCGCCAATGCCCGACCCGATGATGACGCCTGTGCGTTCGAAATCGCCGGTTGTCTCAGGCTTCCAGCCGGAATCGGCGACGGCCTCATCTGCGGCGGCGATAGCGTACAGGATGAAGTCATCGATCCGACGGCGGTCCTTGGCCGGCAGAGTGGTCTCAGGATCGAAGGCCCCTTCGACGTCCGGACCACCACCGCCGCGGCCATCCACCCGAGGCACCTCGCAGGCGACCTGGCAGGAATAGCCCTCTGGATCAAAGGTCGTAATCCGCCCGGCGCCCGACTTTCCGGCCAGTATGGCCTTCCAGGTGATCTCCCGGCCCTGCCCCAAGGGCGTGAGAAGGCCGATTCCGGTAACCACGACACGACGCATGGAGCCCTCCGCAAACGCAAACCGCCGCGCCTCTGTGAAGGGACGCGGCGGTCAGATCCTCGACGTCCTGGAGGCGTCAGCCGCCCAGGCGTTCTCCGATGAACTTCACCGCATCACCCACGGTCTGGATGTGCTCGGCGGCGTCGTCCGGTATCTCGATGTCGAATTCTTCTTCGAAGGCCATGACCAGTTCGACGTTGTCGAGGCTGTCGGCGCCCAGGTCATCGATGAAGCTGGCCTTCTCGGTCACCTTCTCGGGATCGGCGTCGAGGTGCTCGATGACGATCTTGCGGACGCGTTCAAGGATATCGGACATACGTTAGGGTCCCTGTTGTTCAGTTGTTCCTTCCGCGACCGGAGACGTGATGTCAACCGATCCCGGACGCGGAGTTGAGACCCGGGGCCTCACCGTTCGGGAGGGTGGTAGCATGCTCCCCCTGATGAGGCCAGCGGGTCAGATCATGGCCATGCCGCCGTTCACGTGGAGCGTTTGGCCGGTCATGTAACCGGCTTCGTCGCTGGCGAGATAGACGCAGGCCGCGGCCACATCAGCGCCCGACCCCAGCCGTCCGGCGGGGATGGTCCCGAGGATCTGGGTCTTCTGGGCCTCGTTGAGGGCGTCGGTCATCGGGCTCTCGATGAAGCCCGGCGCCACACAGTTGACCGTGACGCCGCGGGTGGCGACCTCCTGGGCGAGGGACTTGGAGAAGCCGATCATGCCGGCCTTGGAGGCGGCGTAGTTGGCCTGGCCCGGGTTGCCCATGACGCCGACCACCGAGGTGATGCCGATGATCCGGCCGAACCTGCGCTTCATCATGCCGCGCAGGGCCGCCCGGGACAGCCGGAAATAGCTCTCCAGGTTGACCTTGATCACCTGCTCCCAGTCCTCGTCCTTCATCCGGAGGAGGAGCCCATCCCGGGTGATGCCGGCGTTGGCGACCAGGATGTCCACCTGGCCGGCGGCCGCTTCGGCCTGGGCGATGAGGCCGTCCACCGCAGCGGCGTCGGAGAGGTTCGCTGCGACGACGCTGGTCCGGGAGCCAAGTTCCGCGGCGAGCTCGGCGAGCACCGCCTCGCGCGTTCCGGACAGGACGACATGGGCCCCTGAGGCGTGAAGGGCGCGGGCGATCTCGGCGCCGATGCCGCCTGTGGCCCCGGTGACGAGGGCGATCTTGCCGGTCAGGTCGAACATGGGAAGTCTCCTCAGAGGCTGGAGGCGAAGGCTTCGAGGTCGGCGGGCGCGTTCAGCGCCACGGCCTCGGCGTCCGGGGCGATGCGCTTGGCCATGCCGGTCAGCACCTTGCCGGCCCCGGCCTCGCCAAAGCGGGTCACGCCGCCCTCCCCGGCCAGCCAGATCAGACTTTCGCGCCAGCGCACCCGTCCTGTCACCTGCTCGACGAGAAGTCTGCGAATGGCCTCGGGATCCAGGGTGGGCCGGGCAGTGACGTTGGCGACAACCGGGGCGCGCGGGGCCTGGATCGCGGCGCTGGCGAGGGCGGCCGCCATCTCGTCGGCGGCCGGTTGCATGAGCGGGCAGTGGAAAGGCGCCGAGACATTGAGCGGAATGGCGCGGGCTCCGAGTTCCTTGGCCTTCTCGATGGCCAGGTCCACGGCGGCCTTGGCGCCGGAGATCACGACGTTGCCGGCGTTGTTGTCATTGGCGACGACGCAGACCCCGGCGGCGGAGCCCGCCGCGGCGGCGGCCTCGGCGAGGGCCAGGTCCGTCTTGGGTCCGATCAGCGAAGCCATGGCCCCCTCTCCCACTGGCACGGCCCGCTGCATGGCCTGACCGCGCAGCTTCAGGAGGCGGGCCGTATCGGACAGGGACAGGGCGCCGGCGGCGCAGAGCGCTGAGTACTCGCCCAGCGAATGCCCTGCGACAAAGGCCGCGCGGTCGATCCCGACGCCGAATTCGCGCTCCAGGGTGCGGACAACGGCGAGGCTCACAGCCATGAGGGCGGGCTGAGCGTTCTCTGTCAGGGTCAGCTGGTCCTCAGGCCCGTCCCGCATGAGGGCCGAGAGTTTCTGGCCGAGGGCCTCGTCCACCTCTTCGAAGACCTCCCGGGCCGGAGCGAAAGCGGCGGCGAGGTCGGCGCCCATGCCGACAGCCTGGCTGCCCTGGCCGGGAAACAGAAAGGCGAGACTCATGACCGGCGCTCCTCCCAGATGCGTACGAAGCGCGAGGGTTAGGCGATCAGGCCGCCCCGGGCAAGCCGACGGACCTCTGGCCATCAGCCCGCCCGGGGGCCATGATGCCGGCGAGGGACAGAGCCCGAGGGAGGGACCATGCGCGCCGTCATTCGACGCAACAGGCAGCTGATCTGCGACGAGGTCGCGGACCTCACCCCGGGGCCCGGGCAAATCCTGGTCCGGACCCTCGCCTGCGGCATCTGCGGCTCCGACCTGCACGCCCTGCACCACATGGAGCACATGATCGAGACCGCGACCCGCGCCAGCGGCGGCTTTGGTTCAGGCTTCGACCCGACCGCCGACACCGTCTTTGGCCACGAGTTCTGCGCCGAGGTGCTGGACCACGGCCCAGGATCTCCCAAGTCCATACGCGCCGGCGCAAGGGTGGTCTCCGTTCCGATCACCCTGACTGACAACGGATTTGAGTCCCTGGGATATTCCAACCGCCTTCCAGGGGGCTTTGCAGAGCAGATGCTCCTGACCGAGGCCATGGTCCTGGAGGTGCCCAACGGTCTTCCCACCGACCAGGCCGCCCTGACCGAGCCCTTCGCCGTTGGGGAGCACGCCGTGGCCATGGCCCGGCTCGACCGCGACTCCGTCTGCATGGTGATCGGGTGCGGTCCCGTGGGCCTTGCGGTGATCGCCGCCCTCAAGGCGCGCGGACATGGCCCGGTGATCGCCACGGACTACTCCCCCCGCCGCCGGGCGGCCGCGGAGAGGCTGGGAGCCGACCTTGTGATCGATCCCTCGGAGGAAAGCCCGCATGCCCGCTGGGACAGCTATGGCGTTCCTGTGCAGCGTGCAGCGCAGTCCATGGCGCGGATGATGGGCAAGACCTTCGGCCGTCCAGTGGTCTTCGAGTGCGTGGGCGCACCGGGCATCCTTCAGACCCTGATCGAGGCCTCACCCGCGGGCGCCCAGATTGTCGTCGCCGGGGTCTGCATGGAGACGGACAAGATCGAGCCGGCCATCGCCATCACCAAGGAGATGGAGCTGACATTTGTCTTCGGCTACACGCCGGACGAGTTCGCTCACACCCTGCGCCAGATCTCCGAAGGGGTGATCGACGTGTCCAGCGTGGTGACCGGAAAGGTCGGGCTGGACGGGGTCGCCGAGGCCTTCGTGACCCTCGGCGATCCGGAATCTCACGTGAAAATCCTAGTGGAACCCACAAGGTAATCAAATTGATGACTGATCCATCCCAACCCGATCCTCAGGAGCAGGAGGCCGCCCGAATCCGCCGGAACCGGCTTTTTGGTCGCTTGCTTCTCATCGCGCTCGGCCTGTTGCTCGTGGCCCAGATGATCCCTTTCCTTATGCGGGCCTGAAGACTGAACCCAAGAGTCGATGCCGATGAGACTTTCCGCACCGAGGATTCCGCCTCTCGCCGACAGCGAGATGGACGCAGACCAAAGAGACCTCGTGGCCCCCATGGCGGCCCAGGGCCGGGTGCTGAACATCTTCCGTACTCTCGCCCGCACGCCCAAGGCTGCGCGGGGTTTCCTGGCCTGGGGAAACTACATCCTGTCGCGCAGGAATGACCTGCCGCCGCGGCAGCGGGAACTGGTGATCCTGAGGGTCGGCTTTCTGTGCCGGTCGGGCTACGAGTGGACCCAGCATGTCGAGATCGGAGTCCGGGACGGCCTGACGCCGCCCGAGATCGCCCGGATCAAGCTGGGCGCGGAGGCTCCCGAGTGGTCGGAGGACGACCGGCTTCTGCTGCGCGCAACGGATGAACTGCACCACGACAATTTCATCTCGGAGCCGACCTGGTCCGCCCTCACCGGGCGGTTCACCCAGAAGCAGTGCATGGATCTCGTCTACACCGTCGGTCAGTACACCCAGGTGTCGATGATCCTGAACACGTTTGGCGTGCCCCTCGACCCGGGCCAGGTCCTGGACCCGGACCTCAAGGCCTACTGAAGGCCATCAGCGCGGCGGTTTCTTCTGGGCCAGTGCGGCGCAACTGGCGAAGCCGATCGAGCCCGCCGCATCATAGAGCCAGCACTCGCCGACCGCGACGCCGTCAGTGGCCTGGTGGTTCACCGAACGGAAGCCGATCCACTCGCTGTCCGGGAGACGGTGCAGGTACACCGTCACATCCGTGTTGATGTAACCGAGGCCCTGATCTGACGAGGCGTGGGCGAAGGGGCTGGCGAAGTCCGCCGCCACGGCGACCCGCTGGAACGGCGTGAGGGCGACGCCGCCGACCAGTTCGCGCACCTCCTTCATCCAGATCTGACGCTCTCCTTCCGCTCCGAACCCGCCCTTGATCGGCTTGACGGCCCACATCCGCCCCATAGGGGCGCTTGAGGGATCAGGATCGGGGATCGAATCCGGATGCGGCGCATCCCAGGCCTGCGGGCTCCAGGTCTTGCCCGGGGCGTTCTCGGTCCGGCGCAGGAACTGGCAGGACGCCTTGGCGGAGCTCTTGCCGCCGGAGAACAGTTCGGCCTCAGCCATGCGGATCCGGCCGCCTTCACGGATCAGGGTGGTCTTGACCTCGATCGGGTCAAAGTTCGGGAGGCGGTACATGTCGACGGTCAACCGGGCCGGGATGAACTCCTCCGACCCGAAGGCGGTCTCCAGGGCGTGGCCCATGAGGCCGATCACGACGCGTCCGTGCAGGGACTGCGGATTCCAGGGCCCGCGACCGGCGGCCTGGGGCAGGAAGGCTTCCCCGTCGCGGAGGAAGAAGGGCTGTTCACTCATCAGGGGTTCCCGGACTGAAGGGCGTCATGCAGGAGGCTCAAGCGGCGAAGGGGGCCAGGTTGCGACGGATCCGGTCGGCGATGTCTTCGTCCGGCGGCGGGAAGCGGAAGGCTTCACCCGTAATCCGCTGGAAGGCGTCGACATAGACGTCGGAGGTCTGCTGGATCATCTCCGGCGGGATGTCCGGTATGGCGTCCACATAAGGATCGCAGCGCTCCGCCACCCAGTTGCGGACGAAGTCCTTGTCGAAGCTTTCCGGCCGCTCCCCGGCCTCGAAACGGGCCTCGTAGCTCTCCGCCATCCAGTACCGGCTGGAGTCCGGGGTGTGGATCTCATCCGCCAGGATTACCCAGCCCTCAGGGTCGAGCCCGAACTCGTATTTTGTATCGACCAGGATCAGCCCCCTCTCGGCCGCCAAAGCCTGGCCCCGGGAGAAGAGAGCCAAGGCATAGGCCGAGACCTGGTCCCACTGCGCGCCCGTAAGCAGGCCCTGCCCCAGGATCTGCGCCGGACTCAGGGGCTCGTCATGGCCGCCATCGAAGGCCTTCGAGGTCGGGGTCAGGATCGGCTCCGGAAGACGCTCGTTCGGTCTGAGCCCCTCCGGCAGGCGCACCCCGTACATCTCGCGATCGCCCTGGCGATAGAGGGTGAGGATGGACGTCCCCGTGGTTCCCGCGAGAAAGGCGCGAACGACGATCTCAACGGGAAGGATATCGAGGCGGCGACCGATCACGACGTTCGGATCAGGGTACTCGATCACGTGGTTGGGACAGATGTCGGAGGTCTTTTCGAACCAGAACCGCGCTGTCTGGGTCAGGACCTGCCCCTTGTAGGGAATGACCGCGAGGATCCGGTCGAACGCCGAGAGCCGGTCCGTGGCGACGATCACCCGCCGTCCGTCGGGGAGATCGTAATTCTCGCGGACCTTGCCCCGGTAGTGACCCGGGAGCTCCGGCAGTTCGATGCCGGGAAGAACCGGTCGCATCTTGGGGCTTGTCATTCTATATCCGTACAGCCTTGGCGGCGCCGCCGGCCGTCCGGCAAGACGTAGCCCAAGGCCCGCTCATTGGGCAGTCGTTTAGACCGCTACGGAGGATTTTCAATGTTTCGGTCCGCCCTGATCGCTGCAGCCCTCGTCACGGCCGCCAGCCCCGCCGCAGCCAAACTGGCGCCGGGGACCAAGGCGCCCGATTTCAGCGCGCCGGCCTATCTCGCTGGCGAAGCCTTCACCTACAAGCTCGCGGATCACCTCAAGAAGGGGCCCGTAGTGCTCTACTTCTTCCCTTCGGCCTACACGGCGGGGTGCAATCTCGAGGCGCGCCTCTTCTCCGAGGCCGTGGACGAGTTCAAGGCCAACGGGGCGACGGTGATCGGGGTGACCTCCGGCAAGATCGAAAAGCTGGCCCAGTTCTCGAAGGACACCGAAAACTGCGGCGGCAAGTTCCCGGTCGCCGCCGACCCGGGCGCCTCCATAGCCCGGCGGTACGATGCGTCCCTGACCATGAAGGGCATGACGGTGTCCGGCATGTCGGGCCGGGTGTCATATGTGATCGCCCCCGACGGCTCCGTGATCCATTCCTACGAAAACCTTGATCCCAACGACCACGTGAACCAGACCCTCGGCGCCGTGAAGGCGTGGAAGGCCGCAAAGCGAAGGTAGAGGCCTCCCATTCCCCCCCGGGGCCGGACTTTCTTGCGTCGACGGCGGCTTTCCTCTAAGGACCGCGGCTTCAACGGAAGGCGGTCGCGGGTTGGAGCGCCAAAGGGACGGGAAAGCCCCGTCCGCCAGCCCGGGATCCATCGTTTCCGCCGGTCACCCGCCGTCGGACGCGCCGCCTTCCACAAGGGAAAAAGGAAACATGGCGCTCTACGAGCACGTTGTCATTTCGCGGCAGGACATCTCGCCGCAGCAGGCTGAAGCCCTGAACGACCAGATCAAGGCGATCATCGAAGAACACGGCGGCGCCGTGGCCAAGATCGAGTACTGGGGCCTTCGCAACCTGACCTACCGGATCAAGAAGAACCGCAAGGGGCACTATTCGCTCCTCGCCCTCGACGCCCCGCCTGCGGCCGTCAAGGAGCTCGAGCGGCAACTGTCCATCAACGAGGACGTCCTTCGGTACATGACGATCCGCGTCGAGGAGCTCGATCTGGAGCTGTCGCCTATCCTGGCGCGCCGCGACCGTGACCGCGAGCGGGAACCCCGCCGCGAAGACGCTTATTGAGAGCGGAGGCTGAGACCATGACCGACGAAACCGCAGCCCCCGCCGCGGGCGCCCGCCGCCCCTTCTTCCGCCGCCGCAAGGTCTGCCCGTTCTCGGGCTCCGCGGCGCCGAAGATCGACTACAAGGACGTTAAGCTCCTGCAGCGCTACATCTCCGAGCGCGGCAAGATCGTGCCGTCACGCATCACCGCCGTCTCTGCGAAGAAGCAGCGTGAGCTGGCCCGCGCGATCAAGCGCGCCCGCTTCCTCGCCCTCCTTCCCTACGTCGTGAAGTAAGGAGCCCAGGACATGAAGGTTATTCTTCTGGAACGGGTCGAGGGTCGCGGCGCCCTGGGCGACGTGGTCACCGTCAAGGACGGCTTCGCCCGCAACTTCCTGTTGCCCCGCGGCAAGGCCCTGCGCGCCAACGCCTCCAACATGAAGGTGTTCGAAGCCCAGCGCGCCGAGCTCGAGGCCCGCAATCAGCGCGCCCGGGAACAGGCCGCCAAGTCCGGCGAGACCCTCGACGGGACCGCCTACATCCTCATCCGTCAGGCGGGCGAGAGCGGCCAGCTCTACGGTTCGGTCAGCGGACGCGACGTGGCGGACATCATCAACGCCGCCGGCGGCAAGGTTGAACGGTCGATGGTCGTCCTCGACAAGCCGATCAAGACCCTGGGCCTCCATGAGGTGAAGGTGAGGCTGCACGCCGAGGTGACGGTGAGCGTCACTCTCAACATCGCGCGCTCCGAGGATGAGGCTGACCGTCAGGCGCGTGGCGAGAACGTGATCGAATCGCAGTTCGCCGAAGAACGTGCAGCGGCCGAGGAAACGGCCCAGGATCTGCTGGAAGGCGGCGCCGGCCAGCAGGACGGAGACTACGGCGACTGATCGTCCGGCTGGCTGAGATTTCAGGGGCGCGGTCCCGCCGGGGTCCGCGCCCTTTTTCTTGAGACGCCATTCCCGGACGTTCACGTCGGGTATGTTGCAATTGCGTGACACACGTCTGCTGCGATGCACACTAACCTAGAGGGATCGCGGTTTGTCCCGATCGCCTCAATGGAAACAGCCATGCTTCGCCGCTCAGCCCTTCTCGCCGCCGTCTCAGCCGTCTCCCTCGTTACGGGCGCAGCCCATGCCGCGGAACCCGCCGGCGAGGTCGAGGAACTGGTTGTCACCGGCAGCCGGACCGAGGGAAGGACCCGTCTGGAGACCCTGGCCCCTGTCGATGTGATCTCCACCGAGGCCCTGACCCGGCAAGGCAACACCGAAATGGCGACCGCCCTGGCGGCTGTGGCGCCTTCCATGACCTTTCCCCGCCCTTCCATCACCGACGGCACGGACAGCGTCCGTCCGGCCACCCTGCGCGGCCTGGCGCCTGACCAGACCCTGGTGCTGATCAACGGCATGCGCCGGCACTCGTCGGCCCTGGTCAATGTGAATGGCTCGATCGGCCGCGGATCGGCCGCCGTCGACCTGAACACCATCCCCACCGTCGCAGTGGACCGCATCGAGGTCCTGCGGGACGGCGCCTCGGCGCAGTACGGCTCGGACGCCATCGCCGGCGTCGTCAACATGCGCCTGCGTGAGGCGGACGAGGGCGGCTCCGCCTCGGTCACCTACGGGGTGTATGATACCCGGGTTCGAACGGCCCGTGACCTCAAGGGGCGCAACAAGAACGACGGGCCCACCTTCACGGCGACGGTCTGGCAGGGCTTCAAGATCGGCTCCGACGGCTTCCTGACCGTCAGCGGCGAATATCTTTTCAGAAATCCGACCAGCCGGGGCGACCTCGACCCGCGCATTACGCCCAGCAAGGTGACTTCGCGGTTCGGCGACCCCCAGGTCGACCAGATCACTGTCTACGCCAACGCCGGCAAGCCCCTGAACGAGGAGTGGGACCTGTACGGCTTCGGGGGATATCAGAAGCGAAAGACGGACAGCGCCGCCTTCCCGCGCCTGGCCAACAACCCCAACAATGTACCGGCTATCTGGCCGATCGGCTTCCTGCCGCTGATCACGACGGACATCACCGACTACAGCGCCGCCGGCGGCCTGAGGGGCAGCGTCGCTGGCTTTGAGATCGATGCCGGCCTGGTCTATGGCTACAACCAGGTCCACTACGGGGTCCGGGACTCGGTCAACGCCTCCCTGGGCGTGGGCTCCCCGACAGACTTCGATGCGGGCAAGATGCAGTATGACCAGCTGGTGGCCCAGATCGGCGGTACGCGGCCCCTCGACTTCGGCTTCGCAAAGCCTGCGAACCTGGCTCTCGGGGTCGAATACCGTCGCGAGCACTACCAGATCACCCAGGGTGAACGGGCTTCGTGGGTCTTCGGCGGCGTCGCGGGCAGGGCGGCGGGGTCCCAAGGCTTCCCCGGCTTCCAGCCTGGTAACGAGGTGGACAAGGACCGGAACTCCCAGTCGGTCTACGCCGACCTCGACCTGCCTGTGACCGACGCCTTCGGCCTGGCCGCGGCGGTCCGCTACGAGAACTATTCGGACTTCGGCTCGAAGACCACAGGCAAGATTTCCGCCCGTTACGACTTCAATGATGCCCTCGCCATCCGCGGCACCCTCGCCACGGGCTTCCGCGCTCCGGCCCTGCAGCAGCAGTTTTTCACGGCGACGTCCACCAACTTCCTGGCGATCAATGGCGTCAGCACCCCGGTCGAGGTGGGCACATTCCCCTCCACCAGCGCGGTGGCGAAGTCATTGGGCGGCAAGGCCCTGCAACCGGAGGAATCGGTGAACTACTCTCTGGGCGTGGTGTTCCGCACCGGCGCCTTCGAGGCCACCATCGACGCCTATCGGATCGAGATCGACAACCGGATCGTCCTCTCCGAGAACATCCAGTGCAATCCGACGGGCACTCCCACCGCTCAGGCCATCTGCGGCCTGATCAACCCGCCCGGCGCCAGCGCCCAGCTTGGCGCAGCCCGCTTCTTCATCAATGGTGTGGATACTGAGACCAACGGCCTGGACATCGTCGCCCGCTACCGTTGGGACATGGGTGATTTTGGCGACTTGGACGTCACTGGAGCCGCCAACTTCAACGATACGGATGTGACCGCAGTGCCGAAAACCTCGGTGCTGGAGTCCCTCCCCGTGCCGCCACCCCTCTTCGACCGTGCCAACCGCCTGAACTTCGAGGAAGGCACCCCGGCTTCCAAGTACGTACTGAGTGTGGACTGGACCCGCGGCGATTTCGGCGTTTCAGGCAAACTGACCCGGTATGGCGATGTCCTTCAGCCCAGCAACACGCCCTCGCTCGACTACAAGGTCGGCGAACATGTTCTTCTCGACCTGGAAGGCCGCTGGAATAACGAGAGCGGCGTCGGCGTCGCCCTGGGCGTCAGCAACGCCCTGGACCAGTACCCGAACCGGACTCCGACCAATGTCAACACCACCGGACCGGTCGCCTTCCCGAACTTCTCACCCTTCGGCTTCAACGGGCGCTACGTTTACGCCCGCCTGAGCTACAACTGGTAGGCGAAGGGCCGGGTCCGGCAGCCCCGGACCTGGCTCCCCGCCTTTTCCACAGGCCGGCGATACCTGTGAATCGCCGCTGGGCGGTTCGTGACCGGCAGGGGGCTTCCGGGCTATTCTGCGGGGATGTCTCCCGCCACGGCCCTCGACCACATCGCCCCCGTCAACGACGTTGAACTGCCCCACCCTCCGGCCAATATCGAGGCCGAACAGGCTCTCCTGGGCGCCCTTCTTTACGACAACGCCGCCTTCGAGCGGCTTGGGGACAACCTGGAGCCCCGGCACTTCTATGAGCCCTTCCACCAGCGGCTCTTCGCCACCATCCAGACCCAGATTCGAAAGGGCCAGCTGGCGGAGCCGATCCTTCTTGCCGAGCAGTTCAGCCGCGATCCCGCCTTCGAGGCCCTCGGCG
>NZ_JADCBG010000175.1 GCF_020253645.1 Phenylobacterium sp. | reverse complement strand
TCCCACCCTCAGACCCGGCGACGTGGTGGTGATGGACAACCTCGGCAGCCGCAAGGGAAAGGCCGCAAGGGCCGCCATCCGAAGCCGCGGCGCACATCTGCTCTTCCTGCCGGCCTACAGCCCGGACCTGAACCCGATCGAGCAGGTCTTCGCCAAGCTCAAGCACCTCATGCGCAAGTCCCAGCCCAGAGGCGTCGAGGCCGCGTGGCGAACGGCCGGACAAATCCTCGAGCGCTTCACACCCAAGGAATGCGCCAACTCCCTCGTCAACGCAGGATACGGTTCTGTCTGATCGCGGTCCGCTCTAGGATCGCCAGGCCGGCAACGGCCGCCTGCTCTCACCGGAGCAGTCCCTCTAGGCCCAAGCCGCAGGGAGAGCCAGACGGCGGGCGGCGCCTCAGTCAGGCGGGCGCGGCGGAGGCGCCCGACAGCATGCGCAGGGCGATCGCCTCCTCTCCGAGGACCACATGGTCTGCGCCCCGGAGCCGCAGATCCTCGACCTCCTCCACGGAGTGCGCGCGGGCGACGATGGTGAGACCCGGATTGAGGTCGCGGGCCCGGTGGACGACGCCGCCGGCCTCGAACCCCTCGGGGATCGCCACGAGCAGACGCCCGGCGTCGGCCAGGCCCGCCTGCTCGAGGGTCTGAACCTGTGTGGCGTTGCCCGTCACCACCTCGTATCCGGCGGCGCGCGCCTCATCGGCGCGGTCCGACTGCTCCTCGATCAGCACGAAGTCCGTCCGCGCCGCCCTGAGGCGCCGCGCCAGCGACTTTCCCACCCGGCCATAGCCCACCAGCACCACCCGACCGGCGGCGGAGGCGGTTGTCGGGCTGGCGCCGGGAGCTGCGCTGGCGGCCTCTCCCGACTTGCGAACCACCAGCCCGAAGATGAAGGGATTGGCGAGGATCGACAGGATCGCCCCGGCCAGGATCAGGTCGCGCGCCTCGTCCGGCAGGATGCCGAGGGTCGCGCCAAGGCCTGCGAGAATGAAGGAGAACTCCCCGATCTGGGCCAGGCTCGCAGAGACGGTGAGGGCCGTTCCTCTCGGATACCCGAAAAGCCGGACGATGGCGTAGGCGGCCAGGGACTTGCCGAAGATGATGATGGCGACGGTCGCCAGCAGAGGCACGGGCTGCTCGAGAATGACCGACGGATCGAACAGCATGCCGACGGAAACAAAGAACAGGACCGCAAAGGCGTCCCGGAGAGGCAGGGATTCCTCCGCCGCGCGGCGGCTCAGCTGGGTTTCCCCGAGGATCATGCCGGCGAAGAAGGCGCCCAGGGCGAACGAGACCTGGAAGACATAGGCCGCGCCGAACGCCACCCCCAGGGCAATGGCCAGGACGGCGAGGCGGAACAGCTCCCGCGACCCCGTATGCGCCGTCCAGTGGAGAACCCAGGGGATGACCCTTCGGCCGACGATCAGCATCAGGGCGGCGAAACCCGCGACCTTGACCAGGGTGCCGATGGCGGCGGAGAGCAGGTCCGTTCCTCCCGCCCCGTTTCCGGCCTGCATCTGGGCGAAGACGGGAAGGAGGACCAGGGCCATCACCATGGCCAGGTCCTCGACGATCAGCCAGCCGACGGCGATCCGGCCCCGCTCGGTCTCCACCAGGTTTTCCGACTGCAGGGCGCGCAGCAGGACGACCGTACTGGCGACCGACAGGGCGAGGCCGAAGACCAGACCGGCCGCCACGGTCCAACCCATCACCAGGGCGAGGATGACGCCCAAGGCCGTGGCCGAGCCCATCTGCACGAGGGCGCCGGGCACCGCGATCCGGCGGACGGACATCAGGTCCTTGAAGGAGAAGTGGAGCCCCACGCCGAACATCAGCAGGATCACGCCGAGTTCGGCGAGCTCGGTCGCGATCTTGCCGTCGGCGACATACCCCGGAGTGAAGGGCCCGATCAGAACGCCGGCGAACAGGTAGCCCGCGACCGGAGAGACCTTCAGCCGGTGCGCCAGGGCCCCCATGGCGAAGGCCGCCACAAGGCCAGCGACGATCGTGGCGATGAGAGGCGTATGGTGGAGCATGGCGTGTCAATAGGGCGCACGAACCCCGCGTTCAATGCTCGGAAAGACGAAAAGGGTCGCGGCGATGGCGGGGAGACCAGCGGACAGCGCCACGGCCGCGAACATGAATCGAAGTCTCGGAAGGAGCATCATTTGCCCCTGCCCGGCTCCGGTGGCTTGAAAGGCCAAGGCCGGAACGGGCGCGTCAGGCCATGGCGAGGCCCTGTCCAGTTACCGACGCACGAGGCTTGCCCCATCCGGATTCTCGGCTTACGCTGTATACTATAGAGAACCTGAGAGACGCCATGGAGCGCTACGCCGACAACTCCGGAGTGAAGATTCACTACCAGGCGGCGGGAGAGGGGCCCCTGGTGGTGATGATCCATGGCTTCCCGGACTATTGGGCGACCTGGAAACCTCTGATGGGGACCCTTGCCGCAGAGGGTTACCGCGCCGCAGCCCTCGATTGCCGGGGCTACAACCTTTCGGACAAGCCGGAGGGGGTCGAGGCCTACGCCATGCCCCACCTGATCGGCGACGTCGCCGCCGTCATCGCCGCCGAGGGGGCGGAGGACGCCATCCTTGTGGGTCACGACTGGGGCGCCGCCATCGCCTGGCAGGTGGCCATCCACCGGCCTGACCTGGTCAGCCAGCTGGTCATCATGAGCGTGCCCCATCCGGCCGGCTTCGGCCGCGAGATGGCCGGCAACGCCGAGCAGCAGAAGAACAGCCAATACGCCCGTGACTTCCAGACCCCGGGCTTCGAGAAACACCTCACTGCCGAGGGCCTGGCCGGCTGGGTGAAGGACCCGGACGAACGCGCCGGCTACGTCGAGGCCTTCCGGCGCTCCAGCCTGGCGGGGATGCTGAACTACTACCGGGCCAACTACCCCTCCGGCGGCGGTGACGCCCCTGTGGCCGCACCGGACCTCCCCCCCGTCCAGGCGCCGGTCCTGGTCATCCACGGCATGCAGGACAAGGCCCTGGCGGCGGCCGGCCACGCCGGGACCTGGGACCACGTGGCCCGGGATACGACCCTGCTGATGATCCCCGACGCCGACCACTTCGTGCAGCACGATGCCGAAACCCTGGTGAACCGCACCATACGCAGCTGGTTGGCGGATCGCCGCTGAGGCGGGATCAGGCTGGCGCAGCGATCCTTGAATCGCCCTTCGCCCCCCAATGTCAGGTTGACTTGACATGGTCAGGTTAGGCTGACATTATGTCAGGGTAACCTGACATCAGATAGGGTGACATGCACAATCGATTGAGACTCCTCAGGGCGGAGCGCGGCTGGAGCCAGGCCGAACTGGCCGGCCGCCTCGACGTCTCCCGGCAGGCGGTCAACGCCATCGAGACCGGGAAACACGACCCCTCGCTTAGCCTCGCCTTCCGTATTGCGCGCCTCTTCGACCTTTCGGTCGAGCAGGTGTTCGCCGACCCACCCCGGGACTGAGGTCCCCCGGAGACAAAGCCATGAACGCCACCGAAACCCCCTTGAGCCCTGAGGCCGGCCGCCCCGCTGGCGAGGCGCGCGCCCTCCGCCGCCGGCGGATCTACGCCGCCATATTCGTCTTCAGCCTTCTGCTTGGCGTCGCGGTCGGCGTGAGCATGGGAATGGCCGAGGAAGGCGTGCTGAAGCTCACGCTTGAGAGCGCCTGGGGGCTGGCGGCGGCAGGGGCCCTGCTGATCGCCGGCTTCTCCGTCTGGTTCTACCGCTGGGTCGACGAGGTCGAGGTTCAGGACAACCTCTGGGCCAACACCGTCGGCCTGCACGTCGGACTCGTCGTCGGCGTTCCCTGGGCCTTCCTGGCCCACCTTGGCCATGCGCCTCAGGTGAACCTTTCGATCCTGTTCCTGTTCATCGTGGGCTCGACCGCCCTCTACTATACCGCCGTCAAGCTCTGGCGGCTGTTCTGATCCCCCCTTCCCCCGGAGACACGTCCATGAAGATCCGCCGCCTCGGGCGACTCGCCGCCCTCGCCGCCGCCCTCAGCCTCGCCGCGGCGCCCGCCCTCGCCAAGCCGCGCGACGCCGATCCGGCCCTGTGGGTGGTGCGCGACGCCGACACCACGATCTACCTGTTCGGCACCGTCCACCTTCTGCCCAAAGGCCTCGAATGGTTCGACGAGGCCGTCGCCGACGCCTTCAAGGCGTCGGATGAACTGAAGATGGAGTTGCTGCCTGTTGACGACCCGGCCCAGCTGGGCCCCCTCATCATGCAGCTCGCGGTCGATCCGAACGGCCGGACCATGTCCCAGCGGCTCTCGCCGGAGGATCATGCGGCCTATGTGAAGGCCCTGAAGAGCCTGGGCCTGCCGGCGGAGCAG
>NZ_JADCBG010000174.1 GCF_020253645.1 Phenylobacterium sp. | reverse complement strand
GCCCCGGGATGTAGGGCTCGACGAGGACCTGTTCGCCGAGGGCCCAGTCCTCCGCAGCCAGGGCTTCGGGCGGGGCGTTCGCGCCGGCCCCGACGATGAAGACCCCGACCGACGAGCCTTCGGCATTGGGCTTGATCACATAGGGTGGGCTCAGAACATGACCCGCCGCGACATCGCGCCGGTCATAGAGGCCGCCGCCCGGGACAGTCACGCCGGCGGCGGCGAGCACCGCCTTGGCCCGGGTCTTGTCCATGGCCAGGGCCGAGGCCAGGACGCCGGAATGGGTGTAGGGCAGGCCCAGGGTCTCCAGCACCCCCTGGACGCAGCCGTCCTCGCCCCAGGACCCGTGCAGGGCGTTGAAGCAGACATCGGGCTTCAGACGGGCCAGGACCTGAGCCAGATCACGGCCGGCGTCTATCCGGGTGACCTGCGCGCCCAGCCGCTCGAGGGCGTCGGCGCAGGCGGCGCCCGAAACCAGGCTGACCTCGCGCTCCGAGGACAGGCCGCCCAGCAGGACGGCGACATGGCGGCCAGCCAGCGGTCGGGAATCAGCGTCCGGCATTGTCGGGCTCCGGGGATACAGCGCGACCGGCCCTCGCGCGGACGCGGGCGCCTGTCAAGCCGCCGGGCCCGCGCGCCCGATGCGCCGGATCTCCCAATCGAGCCGGACGCCTGTCCGGGCCTCGACATCCGCGCGGACGCGCTCGCCCAGGCCCTCGAGGTCGGCCGCGGTCGCCTCGCCGGTGTTGATCAGGAAGTTGGCGTGCTGGGGGGAGAACATGGCTCCGCCAAAGGCCCTGCCCCGCCAGCCGGCGGCGTCCACCAGCTTCCAGGCCGACTGGCCCTCGGGATTCTTGAAGGTCGAGCCGCCGGTCTTCTCGCGGATGGGCTGGCTGGCCTCTCTCCGCGCCGTGATCTCATCCATGCGCGCCCGAATGGCCGCCGGATCATCCGGCTGGCCCTCGAAGAGACCGGCGGTGAAGATGAGGTCCCCCTCCGCCGCCCGGGCGCACCTGCGATAGCTGAAACCCATTTCCGCGGCAGGGATCGAGACGCTGCGCCCGTCCCGGGTCACCGCCCGGGCCTCGACGAGGACATCAGCGGTCTCGGCGCCATAGCAACCTGCGTTCATGACGAGGGCGCCGCCCACCGACCCGGGCACGCCGCGGAAGAACTCCAGCCCGGCCAGGCCGGCGGACGCAGCCTCGCGCGCCAGCTGGGCGTCGAGGGCGCCGGCGCCGGCCAGCAGGCGGCGCTCGCCCACCCGCTCGATCCGGGCGAAGGCCCTGCCGGCGAGGCGGACCACCACCCCGTCCACCCCGCCGTCGCGGACCAGGGTGTTGGAGCCCACGCCGAGGGGCGTGACGGGTACGTCGGGGTCCAGGGCCGCGAGGAAGGCGGCGAGGTCAGGCTCGTCAGCCGGCAGGAAGAGGACGTCCGCAGGACCGCCGACCCTCAGCCAGGTCAGCGGGCGCAGGGGTTCGTCGTGCAGCAGTCGCCCCCGGACTGCAGGCAGCCGCTCGCGCCAGGTCACGACCCCAGGGCCTCGAGCTGCGCCGGGAGGGCGTAGGCCCAGGCGGTGATGTCGCCTGCGCCCAGGCAGACCACCAGATCACCGGGCCCCGCCTCGGCGCGGACCATCGCGGCGAGGGCGGCGGGCCCCTGGAGGGCCAGCACCCGGCGGTGGCCGTGGCGCTTCAGTCCCTCGACCAGATCCTCCCGGCTGGCGCCGGCCAGGGGCGCCTCGCCCGCAGCGTAGACGTCTGAGACGATCACCGTGTCGGCGTCGTTGAAGCAGGAGCAGAAGTCCTGGAACAGGTCCTTCAGCCGCGAATAGCGGTGCGGCTGGACCACCGCCACGACACGGCCCGACGTCACGGCGCGGGCCGCCGAGAGGACGGCGGCGATCTCGACAGGATGGTGTCCGTAGTCATCGACGATGCGCACGCCTCCGACGACGCCGGTCGTCGTGAACCGCCGCCGAACCCCTCCGAACCCGGCCAGCCCCTGACGGATCGCGTCCTCGCCGACCCCCAGCTCCCGGGCCACCGAGATCGCGGCAAGGGCGTTCAGCACGTTGTGGCGTCCCGCCATGGGCAGCTTCAGGCCCTCCCAGCGCAGCGGCGGGCCGTCGCCAGGCCGGATCACGACATCGAACCGGCATCCCTCCGGCCCCATCTCGATCCGCTCGGCGCGGACATCGGCCTGCGGATTGACGCCGTAGGTGACCAGGCGCCGGTTCTCCACCCGGGCGGCCATGGCCTGGACCTCGGGATGGTCGGTGCAGATGGCGGCGAAGCCATAGAACGGCGTGCTTTCGACGAACTCGCGGAAGGCGCGCCGGACGGCGTCGAAGGAGCCGTAGTGATCCAGGTGTTCGGGATCGATGTTGGTGACCACCGCGCAGGTCGCCCGCAGCTTCAGGAAGGTGCCGTCGGACTCGTCGGCCTCGACGACCATCCAGTCGCCCTGGCCCACCTTGGCGTTGGCGCCATAGGCGTTGATGATCCCGCCGTTGATCACGCTCGGGTCCAGGCCGCCGGCGTCGAGGAGGGCGGCCACCAGGGATGTGGTCGTCGTCTTGCCATGCGTGCCTCCGACCGCCACGGAGAACTGCAGGCGCATCAGCTCGGCGAGCATCTCCGCCCTGCGGACCAGGGGAAGACGACGCGCCCTGGCCTCGACGAGCTCGGGATTGTCCGGCTGGATGGCGGTGGAATAGACCACAGCCGAAGCGTTCTCGAGGTTCCCGGCGTCCTGTCCGATGAAGATGCGCGCACCGAGCTTCTCCAGCCGCTCGGTGTTGGCGCTGACCCGCGCATCCGAGCCCTGCACCGTATAGCCGACCCGAAGCATGATCTCGGCGATGCCGCTCATCCCGATGCCGCCGATGCCGACGAAGTGGACGGGCCCCAGATCAAAGGGCGTGGGCCTGCGCCGGTTCATCCGCCCCGTCCCTCGGCCGCGACGGCTTCGACGAGATCCGCAAGACGTTCGGCAGCATCCGGGCGGGCCAGGCTCGCCGCGCCCGCGGCCATCCGCGACAGGCGGTCCGGACTGCTCAGAAGCTTGACGAGGGCCGTGGACATGGTCTCGACGGTCAGCTGGTCTTCGCGGGCCACAACCGCACCCCCGGCCTCGGCCATGACCCTGGCGTTCTGGCCCTGATCGTCATCAAGGGCGATGGCGAGGGGGACGAGGATGGCCGGGCGGCCGGCGATGGCGAATTCGCAGACCGAACCGGCGCCGGATCGTCCGATCACCAGATGGGCCGACTTCAGTCGGCCGGCCATGTCCCTGAAGAAGGGTGCGATCTCGGCCTTCACATTGGCGTCTGCATAAATCCGGCGAGCAGTCTCGAGACTCTCGGGGCGGGTCTGCTGCTGGACCTCGAGGCGCAGGCGCAGAGGCTCCGGGAGAGCGGCGATGGCCGCAGGCATCAGCTCTGACAGGAGCCGGGCCCCCTGGCTTCCCCCGGTGATCAGGAGGCGGATCGGACCCCTCCCCCCGGGCGGCGCATACGGCGTCCCGGCGATGGCCCGGATCTCGGCGCGCACGGGATTGCCCACGACGACAGCGCGCCCTGCCACTCCCGGGGGAGCCTTCTCGAGGATGGGAAAGGCGCAAGCGACGGCGCGGACCCGCCCGGCGAGGCGCCGATTGGCGCGGCCCATGACCGCGTTCTGCTCATGCAGGACCGTGGGGCGGTTCTGGCTGAGGGCCGCCAGCAGGCCCGGAGCCGAGGGATAACCGCCAAAGCCGACAACCACGTCCGGCCCGATCTCCCGGAAGGCGGCCCGGGCCTGGAGCACGCCGGCGAGAATGGCGAGGCCCGCGCGCACCAGGCCGATGAGGTCGCCGGGTCGATAGCTTCGTGCGGACAGGCCGATCCTCTGTTCGGCCGGGAAGCTCTCGGCCAGGGCGGCCACGCGCTCGTCGCTGGCCAGGACGATGCGCCAGCCCCTGGCGATCAGGGCCTCGGCGAGAGCCTGGGCCGGAAAGAGATGGCCCCCGGTTCCTCCGGCGGCGACGACAGCGATCTTCTGCATGGGCGGGGTTTACGGGAGTCCCGGTGGGTTGGGTAGGGGGCGGGCCGGCGCGTTCCGGGGATCAGCCCTGGGCGTAGGCCCCGGGGCGGCGGCGGGTGAGGGCGAGGGCGAGGCCGAGGGTCAGGCAGATGGCCAGCATGGATGACCCCCCATAGGAGATGAAGGGCAGGGTCATGCCCTTGGTCGGGATGAGGTTCAGGTTGACGGCGATGTTGATCAGCGCCTGCTCGCCCACCAGCACGAAGAGGCCCGCCGCAGCCACCTGCTGGAACGGATCGGACAACTTGAGCGCCCGGTAGAGACCGCGGATCACCAGAAAGCCGAACAAGGCGATCAGGGCGAGGGAGAAGACCAGGCCGTACTCCTCGGCGGCGACCGAATAGATGAAGTCCGTGTGGAGGTCGGGCACGTGACGCTTCATCACGCCTTCCCCCGGTCCGCGGCCGATCAG
>NZ_JADCBG010000173.1 GCF_020253645.1 Phenylobacterium sp. | reverse complement strand
TGCATGGAGGAGGGCCGCCGCCTGCTGGAGCGGATGTCTCCGGAGCAGGTGGCCGGCGCCCTGATGCGGCTCTACCGAGAGAAGCTGCCGCCGCCGGAGGATGTGGTGGACGACGCGCCGTCGCGCTGGTCGCCTGCGGCCAGGGACGAGCCGAGAGGCGAGGTCCGGCGCGAGGCGCCGGCCCGGCGCGAGTCCGGCGAAAGCGACTGGTTCCGCATCGACATCGGCCGGAAGGACGGCGCCGACCCGAAATGGCTCATTCCCAAGATCTGCCGTGCGGGTGGCGTGACCAAGCGCGAGATCGGCTTCATCCGCGTCCTCGACAACGAAACCCGTTTCGAGATCGTCCGGGAGGTGTCTCCGGCCTTTGCGGCCGCCATCGCCGCGCCGCTTCCGGACGGGACGCGGATCGCACCTTCCGAGGCGCCCGGCGCCGATGCCCGGCCGCCCCGACCCCAGCGTCCCCGCCGGGAGTTCGAGCCGAGGGGTGAGGAGGGCTCCGCCCCGCCGCGTCCCAAGCGTGCGCCCCGGCCCGCCGCCACAGAGATGGCGGCGCATAGTTCGCCCCAACCCCTGGAGAAGCCCCTCTTCGAGAAGAAACCCTTCAAGAAGAAGCCGTTCCCCCAGGCCGACCGCGCCGCTGTCCCTCCGGGGGACCGGCCCTGGAAGGGAAAGCCCCGGCCGGCCGGATCAGGGCCGCCCCCGCGAACGGGTCCTAAGCGAAAGCCGAACGACGCGCCCGCATCGCGTGGCGCGCCCTATCGCGGCAAACCGAAACGCGGCGCCTGACGGCCTTACCGGCCTCGGGTCAAACGGTCGATCTCCTGCTTCAGCATGCGCTCGCGCATGCCCTCGCCATTCAGCGAGAACCAGGTCGCAAGGCCATGGGCGGCCAGGCCGATCCCCCAGCCCACGAGGGGCCAGAAGGACCAGAGGTATTCTGAGCCCTGGGAAATGTTCAGGATGAACAGTCCGCCATTCACCACCGCATAGACCAGGGCATGGGCGAAGAATCCCATACGCAAAGCGACTCGCTTCTTCGCTCTCAGAAGCAGTTCCGGGTCGATGGGGGCGGGGGTCTCGGCGGTCATGGCGAGCCTCTAGCTTTCAGCTACCCGAAAAAAATCTGCCTATGGGGCTGCTAAGACTGTCGCCAAACGACTGATACGGGGTCGGCTACGGCCCCACGCGTAGGTGGGCGCCGCACGCGTGCATACTCGACGCAGGCGCCATACCCGGACTATCGTTATGTAGAGCGGTATGGTGGGCAAACACATGCGGACACGGCTGACCAACATCTCAGTGATTCCAAAAATTGCCGGCTTGCCAGGTGTCGCAGACGCAGACCCTCGATATGCAGGACGGTATGAGGCGCGTCTTGCGAAAGCCGTCGACATCAACCAATTCGGCGTTAACATTGTAATCCTGAGGCTTGGCGCCTTCTCTGCCAATCGACACTGGCATGAAGCAGAAGACGAGATGGTTTATGTGCTCGACGGCTCCCCAACGCTTGTCGATGAGAATGGCAGGCATAAACTCAAGGTTGGAGACATCGTCGGCTTCGTGGCCGGCGAACCAAACGCCCATCACATTGTCAACGAGGAGGACCGCGAAGCGACGTTGATGGTGGTTGGCTCCCGCAAACCTGGACAAGAAACCATCCACTATCCGGATGACAATTTCGGCCCCATCCGAAAGTAAGCCGGCCGAGGGCAACGGCGGCTTTTCAGCACTTCAACCGTCGTGCAATGACCGAAATAGGGACGGTAGCCGCCTGGAGGATATCAAACGACGCTAGCACGGTCTTCCGCGAGGGAAAGACCTTCTTCCAGCCTGGACTTGAGAGACTCGCTGCCCGGCAGGTCGCGTCCGTCCCAGGAGAGGGCGGGGCGCAGTCCGCGAAGCGCGTTGGTCAGCACCAGGCCATCCGCCGCTTCCGCTTCGCGTCGCGTGAGGGGTTGCTCCTCCAGATCCGGCAGAGCCCCCCTCAGACGGGCGCGGGTGACGCCGGGCAGAACGCCCTCTGAAAGAGGCGGCGTGATGATCCTTCCCCGGATCCGGAAGATCAGGTTGGCGGCGGCGGCGCACGCCAGACGACCCCGGACATTCAGGAGGACGGCCTCGTCTGCGCCCAGGGCGGCGGCCTCCCTCAGGGCCATGACGCTGTCGATGTAGGACAGGGTTTTGTGGCGCGAGGCCGGGGAGGCGGGGTTGCGTCGCACCCTGGCCGTCACGAGGCGCACCGGGGTCCCGGCCTCCGGCGCCACATTGGCGGTGATCAGGAGCCGGGCCGGGGCGGAGGGATCCCGCGCCAGACCCCGCGCTGAGCGCCCGGCTGTAAGGGTCAGTCGGACGGCGGCCCGTCCCGTGTCCAGACCGTTCCGCGACAGGGTCTCCCGGGTGGCGGCGACCAGTCGGTCGGCTCCCGGCGGCGGCGGCAGGCCGAGCGCCGCAGCGGAGCCCGCGAGGCGTCGGAAGTGGAGCCCCGCGTGAGCCAGTGTGCCGTCCACCGCCAGGAGGGTCTCAAAGAGGCCATCTCCCAGGGTCAGACCGCGATCGTCCGCCGGCAGGACATCTCCGTCCTCGATCCAGTCTCCGTCGCGCCAGACGATCATGGGCAGGTCCCCGCAATGGCCTGGACCAGCCGAAGGGCCTTGGCTTCGGTCTCCCGGGTCTCAGCCTCGGGGTCAGAGTCAGAAGTGATCCCGCAGCCGACCCGGAAGGCCACCGACCATCCGCCAGGCCTCTCATGGCAGGTGGCGGTCCGGATCAGGACGCTGGAGTCCAGGCTCCCGTCCGTCCCGGCCCGGAAGATCGAGCCATAGTCTGCGCCGCGGGGCGAACCCTCGATCTGGCGGATGGCGTCCATGGCCCGGAGCTTCGGCGCCCCCGTGATGGAGCCCGCCGGAAAGCAGGCTTCCAGCAGGTCGATGGCGGTCCTTTCCGGTTCCAGCAGGCCCTCCACGTGGGAGACGAGGTGGTGCACGTTGGGCAGGGTCTTGAGTTCAAACAGCCGGGGCGTGCGCACCGATCCGGGCCGGCAGGCCCGTGACAGGTCGTTGCGCATCAGATCGACGATCATGAGGTTCTCCGCCCGGTCCTTTTCGCTGGCCAGGAGGCCCCGGGCGTTCAGGGCGTCAGCCTCCGGGGTGGGGCCCCGAGGCGCTGTGCCCTTGATGGGGCTGGTCAGGGCCAGACGACCTTCCGGCGTATTGCGGACCCGGACCAGCCGCTCCGGAGAGTTGGAGACGATGGCGAAGCCTGGCAGACGAAGGTAGGCCGCGAAGGCGGCGGGGCTTGAGCGGGCCAGCCGACGGAAGAGGTCGAAGGGGTGATCACCATCCCCGAGACGGCCCTCGAACCGGCGGGAGATGTTGGCCTGATAGAACTCGCCGCAGGCGATCCGCGCCCGAACCGCCTCGACCTTGCCGCCGAAGGCCTCGCGCGGCTCCACATCCTCCACCCCTCCCGCGCCGGGGAGGGGAGGGGGCGGACGGGGAGCGTCCAGGAGGGCCAGCAGCGCCTCACGGCCGTCCGGCGCGGCGTTCTGCGCCTCGATCAAGTGCACCGCCCGGGCCTCATGGTCGAAGGCCAGGATCCGGTCGTAGAGTCCCAGCGCCGAGGGTGGGCCTGAACCCGGACACCCCGCATCATAGCCCAGTATGCCGGCGATCCCGGGGTGGAAGGGGGCGCCTTCTGGCGCTGGACCGCCCGGTCGCAGCCCCTCCAGCCAGGTCCTCGCCCTGGCGAGCGCGTCGCCGGCGCCGGCCGCCAGCTCCCGGGATCGGGGATGGGCGAAGATTGCGCTCCACCGCCCATTCTCACCATCGCCCAGGAGCAGGAGGGCGAGGGGCGTATCCCGAAGGGAATGGAAGGCGTCCAGCGGATGTCGCCAGGGCAGGGAGGGGAGCGGCTTGGCCATCGTCGCCTAGGTCATCCACCGCAGGAGGCAAGGCAAGTCTCGATTCTCCGAATTCCATTTCTTGAGAATAATTCGCATTTACGGCGGGTGACGTCCTTGTTAGGAACGATTGTCAGTTTCAGTTGCATCAGGCGTCCATGAACCACCGGGCCTTCCTTCTTCTCACCGCCGGCCTTCTGGCCGGGGCCGCCGGCGCGCGGGCGGAAGAAGAGGTGACCCAGGTCTCGCAGCTCATCATCACCGCCCAGACGGATGAAGGATACCTGCCGCACAGGCTGGACACGGCCCTTCGCATTTCGGCCGACCTCAGGGATATCCCTCAGTCGGTCGGCGTCGTGTCTGCGGACCTGATACGGGATCAGGCCATGCAGTCGATGGCGGATGTGCTCCGGTTCATTCCCGGGGCCACGATTGGCCAGGGCGAAGGCCACAGGGACGCCCCCAACCTTCGCGGCAACGCTTCGACGGCCGACTTCTTCGTCGACGGGATCAGGGACGACGTCCAGTATCATCGCGATCTCTACAACGTCGAACGGGTGGAGGTCCTGCTGGGTCCCAACGCCATGATCTTCGGGCGCGGCGGCGGCGGCGGGGTGATCAACCGCGTGACGCGGGTCGCCGATGGGCGCCGCCATGTCGGCCTGACCGCGGAGGCTGGCGACTTTCGCCACCTTCGGGTCGTCACGGACCTGGGCGCTCCCTTGAGTGCGTCCCTTTCAGGCCGCGTGAACGCCCTTCATGAGCGCTCCGGGAGTTACCGGGACTACACCAATGTTGAGCGCTGGGGCGTCAATCCCTCCATCACGCTCCGCGCCGCTGGCGGCCTGACCGCAACCCTCACCTATGAAAGGTTCGTGGACGACCGCACCATCGACCGGGGTGCGCCGTCATTCCAGGGCCGCCCCCTTGTGGTTCCGGTGTCCGCTTACTTCGGCGATCCGTCACAGAACTGGTCCCTTTTCGAAGGTGACACCCTGCGACTGGCCTTCGAGCAGCCCCTTGGCGCGGATCTGAACCTCCGTCACCGCACGGTCTGGGGCCGCTATGACAAGGGCTATGGCAACGTCTTTGCGTCGGGTCCGGCCGTGGCCGATGCTCAGGGCCGGCCCTCGACCTATCCGCTTCAGGCGTATCGCGCCTACACGGATCGTACCAACCTCTTCAGCCAGACCGACCTTGTCTGGACCCAGGGTGAGGAGGGCGCCAGGCGGGTCTTCCTCGCGGGCCTGGAACTGGGGCGTCAGGAAACGGACAACCTCCGGGAAACTGGCCGATTCGGCGGGCCTGGC
>NZ_JADCBG010000172.1 GCF_020253645.1 Phenylobacterium sp. | reverse complement strand
GTCCTGAACCGCATCCTGGCCGAGTACCAGAAGCGCTTCGGCGACCTGGCCGTCGCCGTGACCGAGGAAATGGGCGCCCCCTCCTCCCTCGCCCAGCGCGCCCAGGTGCCGATCGGCATGGGGCACCTGTCCACCGCCATCAACGTGCTCAAGGACTTCAAGTTCGAGGAGCAGCGCGGTCCGACCCTCCTGGTGAAGGAACCCATCGGCGTATGCGGCTTCATCACCCCCTGGAACTGGCCGCTGAACCAGATCGTCTGCAAGGTGGCGCCCGCCATCGCGACGGGCTGCACCATGGTGCTGAAGCCCTCGGAAGTGGCGCCCTTCTCCGGGCACATATTCGCCGAGATCATGCATGCGGCGGGCGTACCCGCTGGCGTCTTCAACCTGGTGCACGGCGACGGCCCCGGCGTGGGCGTGGCCCTGTCCAGCCACCCGGACATCGACATGGTGTCCTTCACCGGCTCGACCCGGGCGGGAATCGAAGTGGCGCGTAACGCCGCCGCGACGGTCAAGCGCGTGGCCCAGGAACTGGGCGGCAAGAGCCCGAACATCGTCCTTGACGACGACGCCTTCGCCAAGGGCGTGACCCGGGGCGTGGCGACCATGATGACCAACTCGGGTCAGTCCTGTAACGCGCCGACCCGGATGCTGGTGCCGAAGACCCGTATGGACGAAGCCATCGCCGTGGCCCGCGAGGCCGCTTCCCAGGTGACTGTCGGCGATCCTAACGGCAATTCCCAGCTGGGTCCGGTGGTCTCCGAGGTGCAGTTCAACAAGATCCAGAAGCTGATCCAGGCCGGGATCGACGAGGGCGCGACCCTGGTCATCGGCGGCACGGGCCGGCCCGAAGGGCTGGATAAGGGCTACTATGTGAAGCCCACCGTCTTCGCGAACGTCACCAACGACATGACCATCGCCAAGGAAGAGATCTTCGGGCCTGTCCTGTCGATCCTCGGCTATGATTCGGTCGATCAGGCGATCGATATCGGTAACGATACCGAGTACGGCCTGGCCGCCTATGTCCAGTCCGGCGACCTCGAAAAGGCGCGCAAGATCGCCTCCAAGCTGCGGGCGGGCCAGGTGTCCATCAACGGCGGAGGCGGCGACATGATGGCGCCCTTCGGCGGCTACAAGATGAGCGGCAACGGGCGCGAGTGGGGCGATTACGGCTTCCACGAGTTCCTCGAGACCAAGGCCGTCCTGGGCTACGCCCCGCAGGCCGCCGAGTAAGTCCGGCGCCGCCCCGGTCCGCAGCGACCGGGGCGGTCGCCCGATCCCCTGAATTCCAGCACCGCTCCTGCAGGACAGCGCCCCCATGCCCGAAGCCCCCTACATCGTCCTGCCCGAGCTGTCCTGCGCCGCGGACGTGGTCCGCCACCACGCCCGGGTCCGCCCTCAGGAGGTCGCCCTGGTCTTTCAGGACGAGCTGGTCACCTATGCCGAGCTCGACGCCCTGTCCTCGCGTTGCGCCAACGCCCTGATCGCAGCGGGTGTGAAGCTTGGCGAGAGGGTGGGGGTCCTGGCGCGGGGGAATGCGGATTTCTTCATCCTCTGGTTCGGCTGCCTGAAGGCGGGCGCCTGTCTCAATCCGGTGAACTGGCGTCTGGCGCCGCCGGAGGTGGCGTTTATCCTCAAGGATGCCGGCTGCCGTCTTGCGGTGGTCGGGGCCGACTATTCGGCGATGATCGAGGGCCTCGCCGGCGACCTGCCGGACCTGTCCACGCGCATCCAGTTCGAGCCGGGGCATGGCGCCTGGCCGGGCTTCCGCGACTGGATCGGCGCTCAGTCCGACGTTGATCCCCGGCGGGAGGCCAGGCCGGACGACGACGTCATCCAGCTCTACACCTCGGGCACCACGGGCCTGCCCAAGGGCGTCCAGCTGACCGAGGCCAACTACGCCGCCTGCTTCCGTAGCGCCAGCGCGGCCTGGGCGCTTATCGAGCCGGGCGACGCGACGCTGATCTGCATGCCGCTGTTCCATGTCGCAGGCGCCAATCTCGGCATTCTCGGACTGTTGATGGGCGGCCGCTGCATCATCATGCGCGAGGTCGACATCGGTCTCATGCTCCGTCTGTTCGGCGAGCATGGCGTGCGACACGCCTTCCTCGCCCCGGCCATCATCAACATGGTCCTGCAGCATCCTGACCAGGCCGAGGCCGACCTGTCGCGCCTCGACTATGTCTATTACGGCGCCTCACCGATCTCGGAGGAGGTGCTGACCCGGGCCCAGGCGCGGTTCGGTTCCCGCTTCATGCAGCTCTACGGCCTGACCGAGACCATTGGCGGGGGCTGCTACCTTCCGCCAGAGGCGCATGATCCAGCCCTCGGCAAGCTCCGCTCCTGCGGGCGCCCTTCGCCGGGTTACGAGATCCGGGTCCGCATCGATGGCCGCGACGCCGAGGTGGGCGAAGTCGGAGAGATCGAGATCCGCTCCGAGGGTGTGATGAAGGGCTACTGGAACCGGCCGGAAGCCAACGCCCAGTCCATCGACGCCGAGGGATGGTTCCGCTCGGGCGATGCCGGCTTCTTCGACGCCGACGGCTACCTCTTCATCCATGACCGCGTGAAGGACATGATCGTGACGGGCGGTGAGAACGTCTATCCCGCCGAGGTCGAGAACGCCCTCATGTCGCATCCCGCAGTGGCGGATGCGGCGGTGATCGGGGTGCCTGATGACCGCTGGGGCGAGGCGGTCAAGGCCATCATCGTGCTGAGGCCGGGCGTCACTCTGGACCCGGACTCGATCATCGCCCATTGCCGGGCCCAGATCGCCGGCTACAAGACCCCGAAGACCATCGACGTCATCGACGTCCTGCCGCGCAATCCCTCAGGAAAGGTTCTGCGGCGGGAGCTTCGCGAGCCCTACTGGCTGGGTCGCGAGCGCCGGGTCGGCTGACCCGCTGAAGCCATCAGGAGGACCGCCCATGGATCCGCACTTCAAGGCCATGCTCGACGCCGAGGCTGCCGCTGCGGCGGGCCAGCAGGCGCCGCCCCTCGACAGTCTCCCGGTGGAGATGGTCCGGGCCGGCTACGTCATGCAGCGCACCAGCCAGAACACCGGGGCGCCCAAGGATGTGGAGACCCGTGACCTCGAGGTGGACGGCGGGGCCGGGCCGATAGGTGCGCGCCTCTATACGCCCGCAGGCGCTCCGGCGACGACGCCGGGTCTGGTCTATTTCCATGGCGGCGGCTTCGCCATCGGCAACCTTGAGACCCATGACGGACATTGCCGGCGGCTTGCGGCCTACTCTGGCTGCAGGGTCCTGGCCATTGACTACCGGCTCGCGCCGGAGAACCCCTTTCCCGCCAGCCATGATGACGCCGTCGCGGCGACGAGGTGGGCCTTCGATCATGCCCCGGAGATCGGTTTCGATCCCGACAGGATCGGTGTTGGCGGATGCTCGGCGGGGGGCAATCTCGCGGCGTCCGTGGCGATCGACATGAAGGCGGAGCCGAGGCGTCGCCTGGTTTTCCAGATGCTCCTCTATCCGTACATCTGCCCGGAGACCGAGACGGAAAGCCGAAAGAGGATGGATGGCCCGCTCCTGACCAAGGCCGCCATCGACTGGTTCGTGAAGTGCCTTGCGGCCGATGGCCATCCCCAGATCGACAGGGTGATCCTGGGATCCAGCGTGGACATCTCGGCAACGCCCGCCGCCTATGTCGTGACGGCAGGATATGATCCCCTTCAGGACGAAGGCCGGGACTATGCACGGAGACTGGAGGCCTCCGGGGTCCCTGTTCGGCACGTCCACTATCCGGATCTCCTGCACGACTTCTACATCATGGGAGACGTGTCACCCGCGGTTGAGGTCGCCGCAAGGGAGGCCGCGGAGGCCATGAAGGCGGCCTTGTCCTGACTGTCGGGGGCGGTTCCGTCCCCACACGAAAGGCCTGAGTGAACCTGGCCGGTGAGGTCGACGGGGCTGCGCCCTTGCGGGGATCGCTCAACTCCGCCATTTCGCGGCCATGCCTGCCTCTGCGCATTACCATCCCGACCCGCGGCTTCCCCTGCTCGGCGCCGACTTCGCCGATCCTGTCCGGCCGGCGGAGTTTCCGCGGCTTGACCTCAGGTGGCGGAATGATCGGGCCGCCGAAACCATCGGTCTTTCGGAATTGTCAGATGTCGAGTGGGTCACCCATTTCGGACGCTTCGCCTCGCTTCCGGATAACTTCGTGACGCCGCTGGCGCAGCGCTACCACGGCCATCAGTTCCGAGTTTACAACCCTGATCTGGGAGATGGCCGGGGCTTCACCTTCGCCCAACTCAGGGAATCCGGTTCCGGGCGACTGCTTGACCTCGCGACCAAGGGCTCCGGGGTGACGCCCTGGTCGCGCAGCGGGGACGGTCGCCTGACCCTCAAGGGCGGAGTCCGCGAGGTTCTGGCCGCGGAGATGCTGGAAGCTCTCGGGGTTCGCACCTCAAGGGCCTTCTCCCTTGTCGAGACCGGGGAAGCCCTCTTCCGCCAGGATGAACCGAGCCCGACCCGTTCGGCCGTGCTTGTTCGCCTCAGCCATGGCCATATCCGCTTTGGAACCTTCCAGCGGCCAGCCGCCCTCGACCGCCCGGACCTGGTCCGGAAGCTGACGGCCTATACGCTGGACCATTACTTCCCCTGTCGTGCGGGCGACGCGGATCCCGGCGTGGCCCTGCTTGAGGAGGCGTGTTCGGCCGCGGCCAGGCTCACCGCCGCCTGGATGGCGGCGGGCTTCGTCCATGGCGTCCTGAACACGGACAACATGAACATCACGGGCGAGAGCTTCGACTACGGTCCTTATCGCTTCCTGCCGCGCAACGACCCCAACTTCGTCGCCGCCTATTTCGACCATGCGGGACTCTACAGTTTCGGGCGGCAGCCGGAGGCCGTGTTCTGGAACCTTCGGCAGCTCGCCGGCTGCCTGCTCGGTGTCGGGTCGCCAGAGTCGGCCCTCGTCGAGGTGCTGAACGGTTTCGGAGATCTCTACAGATCCTCGCTGGCGGCCGCAGTCCTCCGGCGATTGGGGGTGACATCGAAAGGCGCCGAGGAGGACTCCCGGCTCGTAAACAGCGCCTTCCGGGCCCTGGCCGCAGGCGGTGAGCGCCTGCGCTGGGAACCGTTCTTCTTCGACTGGTTCTGCGGAGACGAGGCGCGAGCGCTCTCAGGCCGGAGGGGGGAGGTCTATCGTCAGACTGAGTTCGATGACTTCAGGCGTCATATGTCGGATGCCATCCCGGATCGGCCCGAGCGGCTGAGTCATCCGCTCTTCAACCGTGAAGAGCCCGTCGAGCTCCTCTATGAGCGGATCGAGGCGGTCTGGGCGCTCATTGCCGAAGCCGACGACTGGTCTGGCTTTGAGGCCCTGTTGTCCGAGATCGCGGCGGCTCGCGCAGCGTGGGGATTCTAGGCCGGCGCCGTCTTGGGCCTCGCCGCCGCCTGGGCGAGGATCACACCGGTCAGCGCGATGATCGCGCCCGCCACTTGCCCCGGTCCCAGGACCTCCGCAAACAGGATCCATCCGAGGATCCCAGCAACGACGGGTTGGACCAGCACGACTATGGACGTCAATGAGGCGGGAAGGCGACCGAGGGCCCAGGCGATGGCGCCTTGCCCCGTCACGTGCATCACGCCAAGGCCCACGCATGCCGCCCACCCCCCTATGGTGGCTGGAAGCAGGCGTTCCCCCAGCGTCAAGGCTGCGACCAGCAGGAGGGGCGCCGCCGTGAGGCTTGACCAGAACATCACCTGCGCCGCGCCGCTGGTCGCGCGCGCGCGCTGTACAGCGAGGAAGTAGAGAGCATACCAAACGGCCGTCATGGCGGAGAGGGCGTCCCCCAGAGGAGGATTGACGCCCGGAAGACCCGGGTCACGGGCCAGGCTCATGAAGCTTGCGCCGCCGACAGCCAGAACAACAGCCGCCAGGAACAGCGGACGGATCCGCTCTCGGAAGACCAGCCACGCCACGCCGGTCACGATCACGGGGGTCAGGTTCGAAAGAACGGTCGCCTTGGCCACAGATGTCAGGGCGATGCCGTAGTGCCAGAAGGCGAGGTCGAGGGCGAAGGCGGCGCCCGCCAACACGAGGATCCAGTTCGGCGCCCCTATGCCACCGCTTCCTCTGCGGGTGAGCAGGGCGAGAAGCGGAAGGGCGAAGAGCATCCGCCACATTCCCACCGCGGCGGGTCCGGCGTCAGCAAGGCGTACGAGGATCGGCGCCAGCCCTATGATGCAGGCGCCTGCCAGAAGCACGATCAGGGCGGTCCGGCGAGCGGGGCTCCCGGCCTGCGCAAGGTCAGTCAAGATCGAGCTCCGCAATCAGCTGCTCAGGCGTGATCCCATGCTCGCGGATCGCCTGCAGGGTCTCGGCCTTGTCCCTCTTGGCGTAGCGCTTTCCGTCCGGCCCCACCAGCAGCCGATGGTGATGATAGACGGGTTCCGGGAGTTCGAGCAGGACCTGGAGCAGACGCTGAACGGAGGTCGCGCCAAAGAGATCCCTTCCCCGGACAACCCGGCTCACGTCCTGAAAGGCGTCGTCCACCACCACCGCCAGGTGATAAGCCACCCCGATATCCCTCCGCGCCAGGACAATGTCGCCAGCCAGATCTGACTGGGCGACCTGAAGCCCGGTCTCCCCTTCAGGGCCCTCTCCGGTCTCGAGAAAGGTCAGGGGCCCAACCCGGCCCAAGGCCTCCCGGACATCAAGTCGCCAGGCGAAGGGGTCTCCGTCCCCCAGGCGGCGGCGTTCTTCGTGGGAGGGCAAGCGTTCGCCGAAGAACACTGGCTCATCCCCGTGCGGAGCCCGGGTCATCACCTCGGCGACCTCACGGCGGGTTCGAAAACACCGGTAGGCCAGGCCGGCCGTGGTCAGCCGCTCCAGCGCCGCTTCGTAGGCGGCCCCGCGTTCGGACTGGCGCAGCAAGGGCCCGTCCCACGACACGCCCAGCCAGTCGAGATCCTCCAGAACGCCGCGCTCGAACTCAGGCCGGCATCGGATACGGTCTATGTCCTCGATCCGCAGGCGATAGACGCCGCCTGACCTCCGACAGGCGCGAAAGGCCGTCAGGGCTGAGAAGGCGTGGCCCCGATGGAGCCATCCGGTCGGGGAGGGGGCGAACCTGAAAACCGGTCGGGACACCGGACGCCGTCAAGCCACGCGGCGCCCTGAGGCGGGGCGGAACAGATCCAGCTGGCTGAAGATCGCCCGAAGGAAGGCGTCTTCCCCTCCGAGGTGGTTCCGAAGAGGTTCAAATTCCTTGAGGCTGACCATCTCGGCCACCCCGTGGGCCGCGCACCAGACAGCGGCCGCCGCAAGTTCAAGGCCGATCTCATCATCGGGGTCTATTCCAGACTCGATGAGCGTCTCGCAGACCAGCTTGTAAGCGCCTTCCTCCCGGAGCTTTTCAGGCATGGTCTCATGGTTGAGGCTGCAGGCGAACATCACCCTGTAGATGGCTGGGTTCGCCCTCGCAAAGTTCACATAGGCGACGCCCATGGTCACGAGACGGTTCGAGCCGGCCCCATCTGCGTCGAGGGCCGCCCGCATCTCGGTGGCGAGCTGGTCCCAGCCCTCCAGGGCCAGGGCGTCCAGAAGCTCGCTCTTGTCCCGGAAGTGGTGGTAGGGCGCCGCCGGGCTGACGCCCGCTTCCCTGGCCACGGCGCGCAGCGAAATGTCTGCATTCCCTTCCGCTTCTAGGAGGTGGCGTCCGGCCTCCACCAAGGCCCGGCGGAGGTCTCCGTGATGGTAGGGGCGGGTCTCTGCGGCGGCGGTCTGCATGAAATCTTAGTAAGGGTGTTCAGATTTCAGGGCAAGCCAATCTTGACAATGATCAGATGCACCCCATTTCGCAGGTGCAGCAAAAACAAGAGCTCCGATCGTCGGAGCACCAACTTAGAGGTGTGTTATGTCTCTCGCAAACGTCGAACGTCTCATTGATCGTCTGACTCCAGCCTTTTTCCTGGCCCCGGTCTTCGGCCTCGCCGTCGCGACCCTGGCCTTGTTTGGCGGATAGGCAGGGTCGGATCAAGCCTGACGCTTCAGGGCCCCTTCGGGGGCCCTTTTCCGTTCTGGCGCCCGCCTTCCCGTCTCCAGACACCCGCGCAAAAAAAGATTCAAGAGGCATCTTTACACTGCTCAAATACGATGTATCTTATCGGTGTTCAGTTCGAACGACCCGCTCCCCCGGGTTCTCAAACAAAGGTGATCCGCCATGTCCTCCCGCGCCTCTTTCATCACTCCCCTGTTCGATCATGCGACCCCCATCTTCCTCCTGGCTCTCACCCTGGTGGCCGCAATCGGAAACCTTCTCCTGGTCCTCGGCTGAGGGCCTGGCCCTCGATCCGGACCTCAGATTCGGTCCCTACGCTCAATGACTCTCCCCCCCTGGGGGCCCCGCCCGGGGCCCCCTTTTTTTGTCTCCGAACAGTCACTGTGCGCGGACCTGAGAATCGCTTCCATATCTGAGCAGTTTCATCCTGCCCTCGAGGGAGGCTCGACTTCACACCACGACGTCTGTCAGCCAATGGGCTCAAATCGCGGGAGCAGGGGGCCTTCCATGCAGGTTCTTGACCGCCCCCCGTCCGGATGGCCCGCCCTCGTCCTCAACGCCGACTATCGGCCGCTCAGTTACTACCCGCTGTCGCTTTGGTCCTGGCAGGAGGTGGTCAAGGCTGTCTTCCTGGACCGCGTCGATGTCCTGTCGACCTACGAGCAGGAGGTCCGATCCCCCGGCTTCTCAATGCGGCTTCCCTCAGTGGTGTCGCTGAAGGCCTATGTCGTTCAGGATCGCGCTCCCGCCTTCACCCGGTTCAATGTCTTCCTTCGCGACGGCTTCGCCTGCGCCTACTGCAGTCGGTCCGAGGACCTGACCTTCGACCACGTCGTTCCGCGGTCGCGGGGCGGACGAACGAGCTGGGAAAACATCGTAGCCGCCTGCTCCCGGTGCAATCTCGCGAAGGGCGGCCGTACGCCGGCCGAAGCCCAGATGTCGCTCCGCCGCCGGCCGGTTCGCCCCACCGCCTGGCAGCTCCAGGACCAGGGACGGCGATTTCCCCCCAACCACCTCCACCAATCCTGG
>NZ_JADCBG010000171.1 GCF_020253645.1 Phenylobacterium sp. | reverse complement strand
GCCTTGCGGCCGGCGGCGATGGCGGAGGGGCTGGCCGACAGGTCGGGCCGCTCCATGATGGTCAGTTCATTGGCGTCGCCCTGGCCGTGCAGATAGACGAAGCGGTCCTCGGGCACGCCCAGGGCCCGGGCCCGGCCCACCGAGGTCAGGATGACGGCGGCGGCCTGGTTCACCTGGTCCCGCGCCACCAGCATGCGGGTGAAGGGATCGGCGACGATCCGGTTCTTCTCGGTGACGGCGACCAGCTCCTCGGCGGTCTTCTCGACCGGCGAGGCGGAGAAGGGATTGGCGGCGGCCACCCGGGTGAAGGGGGCGAAGAGCTCACCCATCTTGCGGGCGTAGGCGGGCCGGTCGAGGCCCAGGCGGGCGCGCCGGGCGTTCTCGAACAGGGCGTAGGCGGGAATGGCGCCGGTGATCCGGTGCTTGAGGATCGAGGGCGTGAACATGCCCTCAAGGCCGTAGCCGCGGTCCTCCAGGGAGCCCTCGACGGTCTCGGACCAGTCGGGGGTCTCGCCCTTCGCGTTCAGGGTCAGGACGGTGGACATGGCCTCGGAGCCCACGAGCAGGACCGCCCTGGCCTCGCCGCGGGAGATAGCCTCGCAGAACTCGCCCACCAGGCGCTGGGGACCCTGGCCGCCGGTGATCTCGAGGATGGCCCGGGCCGGGTCCGCGCCGATGCGCCTGGCCACGGAGCGGGGGAAGTTGTTGGAGGCGCCGAAGGGCGCCTTGGCGCCCGGCGAGGAGATCTCGAACTGGCGGATGGCGGCGATGACGTCCAGGGCGGCGGCGAGGTCGCCGGAGGCGCCGGCGTCGGCCAGGGCGGCGCGGGCCGCCTCTCCGGCGAGGTCGGCGGGGGAGAGGGCCCGGTAGTCGGCGTCGGTCGGGCGCTCAGCGGCCTGTCCCACCCCGATCAGCACCGGCGTGCGGTCTTCCTGCGAAGTCATCGGCGATTCCTCCCTCGGCCGTCCGGCGGCCGGACCCTGTTATTCCTCTTCGAGGAGACGGTCGATCACGGCCAGGGCGTCCCGGCCGCCCCAGTCCGCCTCGCCCAGCATCCGCGCACGCTCTACGCCGTCGCGACCGTAGATCAAGGTGGTCGGCATGGCCGCCGTGGGCGGCTTCAGGGCGAAGGGGAGGCTCGCCTTGGGGTCCCAGTAGAATTCGAGCGGAGCATTCTTGGCGATGAAGGCCCGGGCCTTCTCTCCATCCTTCTCACGATCGATGGAGACCGCGAGCACGACGACGTCGCGATCCTTCCGGGCCTCGGCAAGGCGGGCCAGGGTCGGCATTTCAATGATGCAGGGGGCGCACCAGGTGGCCCAGAGATTCACCACCACCACCTTGCCGCGGAAGTCGCCGATCCGCACAGGATCGCCCGCGGCGTCCTGAAAGCTGTTGACCGGGGCCGGCATGGCCTCCGCAGGGAGGATCAGGCGGGACATCTCGCCCCGCGTCAGGTCGTCAAGCCCCCCTTTCGCCCGGGGGGTTATGGAAGATTGGGCGATGATGTAGAGAACCCCGGCGGCGCCGACCAGGGCGGCGCCCCAGAGAGCAAGCCTCAGCAGGCTGATCCTGGGAGATCCGGCTTCCTTATCCTGGCTCATGATGACCGCAGACTCCGCAGAAGATCCGAACGCCGCCTCCGAGGGAGGACAGGCCATGTGGGGCGGCCGGTTCGCGACCCGTCCGGCCGACCTGATGCAGGCGATCAACGTCTCCATCGGGTTCGACAGGCGGCTTGCCGACCAGGATCTGGCCGGCTCCCGCGCCCACGCGGCGATGTTGCGCATGCAGGGCGTGATTACAAGTGAGGACGAGGCGGCCATCCAATCGGGGCTGGAAACCATCGCCGCGGAGATCCGGGACGGAACCTTCCCCTTCCGGGAAGAGTTCGAGGACATCCACATGAATGTGGAGGCCAGGCTGCGCGAGCTGATCGGGCCGGCAGCGGGACGCCTGCACACGGCGCGCAGCCGCAACGACCAGGTGGCCGTGGATTTCCGCCTGTGGGTGCGGGACGCCTGCGACCGGACGGTCGCCCAGCTGAAGCGCCTCCAGGCCGCCCTGCTGGACCGGGCCGAGCAGCACGCCGGGACCCTGATGCCGGGCTTCACACATCTTCAGCCCGCCCAGCCCGTGACCTTCGGGCATCACCTGATGGCGTATGTGGAGATGTTCGGCCGCGACGCAGGCCGCTTCGCCGACGCCCGCAGCCGGATGAACGAGTGCCCCCTGGGCGCCGCCGCCCTGGCCGGATCGCCCTTCCCCATCGACCGGGAGGCCACGGCCCGGGCCCTCGGCTTCGACCGGCCGACGGCCAATTCCCTGGACAGCGTGTCCGACCGCGACTTCGCCCTCGAGGCCCTGGCGGCGGCGACCCTGTGCGGCGTCCACCTGTCGCGGCTCGCCGAGGAGCTGGTGATCTGGACGACCCCGCAGTTCGGCTTCGTCCGGCTGTCCGACGCCTTCTCCACGGGCTCGTCCATCATGCCGCAGAAGCGCAATCCGGACGCCGCCGAGCTGGTCCGCGCCAAGGTCGGCCGGCTGATGGGGTCCTTCACCCAGCTGACCCTGGTCATGAAGGGCCTGCCGCTCGCCTATTCGAAGGACATGCAGGAGGACAAGGTCCCGACCTTCGAGGCCTTTGACGCGCTGGAACTCTCCCTCGCCGCCATGACCGGCATGATCCTCGACCTCGAACCCTCGGCCAAGCGGATGGCGGCGGCGGCGGGCGCAGGCTTCTCCACGGCGACGGACCTGGCGGACTGGCTGGTCCGGACCCTCGACATGCCCTTCCGCGACGCCCACCATGTGACCGGGGCGGCGGTGAAGCGGGCGGAGGCCCTGGGCGTCGACCTGCCGGACCTGCCGCTCGCCGAGTTCCAGGCCCTTTGCCAGGGGATCACCCCGGCCGTCTTCGAGGTGCTCACCCCGGCGGCCTCGGCCGCCAGCCGGACGAGCTTTGGCGGAACGGCGCCCGAACAGGTCCGGCGCCAGGCCGCCCTTTGGCGGGAGAAACTCGCATGAGCACCGGAAGCCGGCTCCTGGCCGCCCTGTTCCTGAGCCTGCCCATCCTTGCCGGTTGCGGCAAGGCCGGCCAGCTCGAGCGCCCGCAGGCCCGGCCGGGCGAGGTCCGCGACATTGACGCCGGCTCGGAACCAGGCCGCACCCTTCGGACCGCCGATCCGCGGGACAGGAGTTCCGAGCCCCTTCCCCCGCTGGCCGCGCCGCCGGCCCGGGGCCAGGATCCCTCCGAGCCATGAACCATTTCGAACTCCGCGACGGCGAGCTCTTCTGTGAAGACACGCCCCTTTCGCGGATCGCCGGGTCGGTGGGGACCCCGGTCTATGTCTACTCTTCCGCGACCCTCGAGCGTCACTTCCAGGTCCTGAGGTCGGCCTTCGTCGAGGCCGGCCTGAAGGGCGAGGATGGTGGCCCGCCCCTGATCGCCTACGCGGTCAAGGCCAACCCCAACCTCGCCGTGCTGGCCACCCTCGCCCGGATGGGCGCGGGCGCCGACACGGTCTCGGAAGGCGAGATCCGGCGGGCCCTGGCGGCCGGGATTCCCCCCGGGAGGATCGTTTTCTCCGGCGCGGGGAAGCGGGAGGAAGAGATCCGGTTCGCCCTGGAAACCGGCATTTCCGAGATCAACGTCGAGTCCGAACCCGAGCTGCGTCTGATCGCGCGCGTGGCCCTGTCCCTGGGCCGCCCCGCGCGGCTCGCCGTGCGCGTGAATCCCGACGTCGCCGCCGGCGGTCACGCCAAGATCACCACCGGAGGCGCCGGCAACAAGTTCGGCGTCTCCTTCTCCGAGGCCGAACGGCTCTACGCCGAGGCTGCAGCGGACCCCTGGCTCCAGCCTGTCGGCCTGACCTGCCACATCGGCAGCCAGATCAGCTCGCTGGCGCCCCTGGAGGCGGCGTTCAGGCGGATGCGAGAGCTGGTCGAGAGGCTTCGGGCCCGGGGCCTGCCGGTCCTGATGCTCGACCTCGGCGGTGGCCTGGGCGTGCCCTACTTCAACCAGCCCGACCCTCCCTCGCCCGCGGACTACGCCGCCATGGTCGCGCGGGTGACGGATGGACTGGGGGTCGGCCTGGCTTTCGAACCCGGCCGGGTCATCGCCGCGAATGCCGGTGTCCTCCTGGCGCAGGTGCTGCACATCCACGAGCGGCCGGAGGGCCGACGTTTCGTGGTGCTGGACGCGGCGATGAACGACCTGATCCGGCCCGCCATGTACGACGCCTATCACGACATCCGGCCTGTCCGGCCCAGACAGGGACCCTCCGTCATCGCCGACGTGGTAGGCCCGGTCTGCGAGACGGGAGACACCTTCACCCGGGACCGGGAGCTGCCGCCTCTGGAGTCCGGCGACCTGGTGGCCTTCATGAGCGCCGGGGCTTATGGCGCGTCCATGTCGAGCGAGTACAACAGCCGGCTGATGGCGCCGGAGGTTCTGGTGCGGGGCCGCGACTGGGCGATAGTCCGGCCCCGCCCGACCTACGAAGAGATGCTGGCCCGCGAGGCCCGGCCGCCCTGGCTGGACTAGCCGTCCGGCAAGGCGCCGATCCAGGGCAGGGTCCGGAAGGCGCCGGAGGCGTCCATGCCATAGCCGACCAGGAAGCGGTCCGGCGCCTCCCAGGCGAAGGCGTCGGGCGGGCGGCGATCCGCGAGCGGCGCGGGCTTGAGGGCGAAGACCGCGGTCAACGCCTCCCTCGCCCCGGCGGCAAGGACGAGCCGGCGCGCCGTCTCCAGAGACAGGCCGGAGTCGAGGACATCGTCCAGGATCAGCACCTGGCGGCCGGAGACGGGGCGCTGCAGGCCAGCCAGGACCGTTGCGAGCCCCGAGTGGCGCCTCCGGTCCCCATAGGTCGTCAGCCAGATGGCGTCGAAGGACAGCGGGCGACCGTGCCTCGCCAGAGCGCGGGTCATGTCGGCGGCGAACCAGAGTCCGCCCGTCAGGAGGCAGACGGCGACGGCGTCCGGGGAGAGACGAGGCGCGAGGCGTGAGGCGAGATCATCCACCGCAGCCGCAATGTCGGCCTCGGAAAGCAGACACTCTGGCGGCTTCGTTTCAGTCATGACCCTTGGCGGCGGGAACCGGGCCGGAGCCTGTGACAGCCGCCTCCGTAGTGGGGGGCGCACCCTGGGGCTGGGCCGCCGCCGTCCCCTTGGCCTCCGGGGCGGTGGTGGCTTCGGGCGCGCGGGAGACAAAGGCCAAGGCGACGCTGGCCACCCCCGGCGGGGGATTCTCAACGATCACGGAGAAGTAGCGGCTTTCGAGGGGCGGCAAAACGCCCACCGGGCGCGAGACCAGCCGGCTGAGCGGCGCGCCGCTGGAATCGACCAGTGTGATCTGGAGCGGCGCCGCTGGCGTCGGTCGATCACGCTCATTCCGGATTCGGCCAGAAACCCCGAGGACCGCCTGTCCATTGCGGACGGCGGGGGTGAGGCGCACCTGCTCGATCGCCAGTCCCACGCCATTCACCGGCATGCCTGCGGCGGCGTAGAGGGCGGCGGTCTTGGGCCAGAGCTCTACGATCTGGGTCCGGAACAGGGCGGCGCCCACGGCCAGAAGCGCCAGAACAGCGGCCAGCCCGGCCCAGACCAGGCTTGCCGGCGGGCCCTTCCGGGGCGCAGGCCTGGGGGCCGGGATCACCGGATCCACATTGGGAAAGGCGATTCCGGAGGTGTCTTCCGGCTCGGG
>NZ_JADCBG010000170.1 GCF_020253645.1 Phenylobacterium sp. | reverse complement strand
GACATCGATCTTGAACTCATCGATACGGCGGGTTTCGAGGATGTTGCGGACGAGAGCCTGGAGTCCCGGATGCGCGCCCAGACGGAGGCCGCGATCCGGGAATGCGACGTGGCCCTCTTTGTGATCGACTCCCGGGTCGGCGTGACCCAGCTCGACGAGATTTTCGCCGATGTCCTCCGCCGGCATGATCGGCCTGTCATTCTGGTCGCCAACAAGGCTGAGGGGCGACGCGGGGATCATGGCTTCAACGAAGCCTTCGGTCTGGGCCTCGGCGAGCCGATCGCCGTGTCCGCTGAGCATGGTGAAGGGCTCGCCGACCTCTATGCAGCCCTCGCGACCTTTGGCGGACAGCCTCACGGGGCCGCCTCTCCCGAGCCTGTTTCCAGCGCCCACCCGGACAGCGGGGCTGAAGGGGATGCGGATCTTCCCGATGATCAAAGGCCCCTGCGGATCGCCATCGTGGGACGTCCCAATGCGGGGAAGTCGACACTGGTCAACAGCCTGATCGGAGAGGACCGTCTCCTCACCGGCCCTGAGGCGGGGATCACCCGGGATGCGATCCCTGTGGACTGGTCGTGGGACGGGCGGACGATACGACTGGTGGATACCGCCGGTCTGCGTCGTAAGGCGAAGGTTCAGGAGGGTCTGGAAAAGCTTTCCACCGCAGACACCATAAGGGCCATTACCTTTGCAGAGGTGGTGCTGCTTGTCATGGACGCCACCCATCCGCTCGAAATCCAGGATCTCCAGATCGCCGACCTGGTCGAGAGGGAAGGGAGGGCCATTGTCTTTGTCCTCGCCAAATGGGACCTGATCGAGGACCCTCAGGCGCGCCTTCCTGAAATCCGGGAGGCCCTCGACAGGCAGTTGCCGCAGGTGCGCGGAGCGCCGCTGGTCGCTCTGTCGGCGGAGACTGGCCGCGGTCTTGATCGGCTGATGCCGGCGGTCATCAAGGTGCACCACGACTGGTCCTCTAAGGTGAAGACCCGGGACCTCAATGACTGGCTGCATCTGGCGGTTGCGCGGCATCCTCCGCCGGCGGTGAACGGTCGCCGCATACGGCCCAAGTACATGGCGCAGACCAAGGCGCGTCCCCCCACCTTCGTTCTCTTCGCAAGTCGGGCGGATCAGTTGCCGGATCACTACCGCCGCTACCTCGTCCACGCCCTGCGGGAGAGCTTTGACCTTCCGGGGGTGCCTATCCGGCTGAGCGTCCGCTCCAGCCGTAATCCCTTCGTGGAAGGTGCGGAGCCAGCCTCTGGTCAATCGCGGAAGGCAGGCGCCAAGGCTTCCGGCGGACGAGCAGTCTCATCGAAGAGCCGGCCAGCGAAGCCCTCAGGAAAGGCATCCACCGTGCGCCCGAAGACGCCAGGCGGAAAACCGGTCAGACCGAAAGGGCCCTCCGCACCATCCGGGGCGAGGGGCTTGCGCCCTAGACCTGTCTCGCCGCGCGGTCGTCCTTCCAGGCCCGGAAAGACCTGACCTGGGTCGGTTGTCCGGGATCTCCGAGGGCCAGTTCCAGAACCATGGGTGTGATTTCCGAAGGTTCCGGCAAGGTTGCAGGATCCTCCCCCGGATAGGCTTCCGCCCGCATCCGGGTGCGCACGGCGCCGGGATCGATGAGAGCCGCCCTGACGGCGGTGTTCTCGATTTCGTCAGCCCACACCCGGACAATCGCCTCCATGGCGGCCTTGGAGGCGCTGTAGGGCCCCCAGAACGCCCGGGGGGCCGCCGCCCGGCTGGAGGTGATGAAAAGTGCTCTCCCCGCCTCGGAGGCCTTCAGGAGGGGCTCCATGGATCGGATCAACCGCCAGGAGGCGGTGGCGTTCACCGTCATGATCCGGTCCCAGAGGCCGGGCTCGACATGGCTGACCGGAGTAATCGCGCCGAGCGCAGCCCCCGCGTGAAGCATCACGTCAAGGCGGCCAAAGCGCTGGTGCAGGGCGAGACCCAGCGCGTCGAGTCCCGCCGGCTCGGCCAGATCAAGGGGCGCCAGCGTGGCGCGCCGGCCCGTTTGGGCGAGGATCTGGTCGTCAAGGGACTCCAGCGCGCCCTGGGTTCTGGCGGTCGCGACGACATGGGCGCCGGCCTCGGCGAAAGCCAGGGCGCATGCGCGCCCAATGCCCCTAGAGGCTCCGGTGACGAGAACTATTCTGTCTGAAAGGGGGAGGGCGAGGGACATGAGCCCCCTTATCCGTTTGCAGGCGGGGCGTCACCCTCTGCAGGGGGCCTCTCGGAGTATCTTTGTGCGATCACGGCGACCACCATGAGCTGAAGCTGGTGAAATATCATGATCGGAAGGAGGATCAGGCCGAGGCTCTCACCGGGAAACAGCGCGCCGGCTATGGGAACGCCGCTTGCAAGGCTCTTCTTTGATCCACAGAAGACCAGAGTGATCTCCTCCGGCGTCGAGAACCGCGCCGCCCGGGAGATCGCCAGGCTGATCGCAAGGATCACCGCCAGCAGGACCGCGCACACGAGGATGAGCCTTGCGAGGTCCATGGCGCCCAGCTGGCTCCAGAGTCCGCTGGTGACGGAGTCTGAAAACGCGGCGTAGACCACCAGCAGGATCGACCCGCGGTCCAGCCACGAGAGAACGGCCGCGTGGCGCGATACGAGAGCCCCGATCCAGGGCCTCAGGAGATGTCCGGCGAGAAACGGCGCGAGCAAATGCAGGACGATGCCCGGGAGCCCCTCAAGAGAGACCCCGCCGCCCGTCCGGTGAAGCAGCAGGCCGGCCAGCACGGGCGTGAGCACAATGCCGATCAGGTTCGACGCCGTCGCCGCAGCTACAGTGGCCGCCACATTCCCGCGGGCGATTGCGGTGAAGCCGATCGATGCCTGGATCGTGGAAGGAAGGCAGGCCAGGAAGATCACCCCGGGCGCCAGGCTCGCAGGCAGCAGCCAGGCCGGGAGGCTCGCCGCCGCCACGCCGAGGGCTGGAAAGATCGCGAAGGTCGCAAGGAGAACCAGGATGTGAAGGCGCCACTGTGTGGCGCCGGCGATCACCGCCTCCCTCGAGAGCCGCGCCCCGTGAAGAAAGAACACCAGGGCGATGGCTGCGGAGACCATCACGTCCAGGACCGGCCGGGCCGAACCCTGGGCGGGCAGGAAGGTGGCGAGGACCACCATCCCGAGGATCAGCAGGATGTAGGTATCGGGCCTCAGGCGCGCGAGCCAGCTCGCGCCTCCGCCCGCAGTCACGCGTCGACCAGGAACGAAAGCTGCCGGTCTGAGACGGTGTTCCGGCCCTCTGCAATCTCCTGGTCAAGGAGACGCGTGGGGTACTCGCCTGTGAAGTAGTGATCGGTGAACTGAGGGTTGTCCGCATCCCGGGGACCCGCCTCCATTGCCCAGTAGAGCCCCTCGACCGACAGAAAGCCCATGGAGTCCACGTTCAGGATCCGGGCGATGTCCTCGACGCTGTGCTGGGCCGCCAGAAGCTTGTCCCGGTTCGGCATGTCGATCCCATAGAAATCCGGCCACTGAATGGGAGGAGACGCGGACCTCAGGTGGACCTCCGTAGCTCCGGCCTCACGCACCATGCGCACCACCCGGATCGAATTGGTGCCGCGAACAATCGAGTCATCGATCAGGATGACCTTCTTTCCGGCGAGGACAGACCGGTTTGGGGATAGCTTCATCCGGACGCCCGTCTCCCGGGCGCCCTGGGTCGGCTGGATGAAGGTGCGGCCGACATAGTGGTTCCGGATGATCCCCATTTCGAAGGGCAGGCCCGCCTCCTGCGCGAAGCCGAGGGCGGCCGGGACGCCGGAGTCGGGGACCGGTACGACGACATCCACGTCTGCAGGCCACTCCTGGGCAAGACGCCGCCCCATTCTCTTGCGGACATCGTAGACGGACTTGCCGTTCACCACGCTGTCTGGCCGGGCGAAGTAGACATATTCGAAGATGCACGGCCGGGCGCGCGCGGCCGGGAAGGGCCTGAGGCTCTGAACCCCGTCTTGGTCGATGACCACCATCTCGCCGTGCTCGATGTCCCGAACGAACCGGGCGCCGATCATGTCCAGGGCGCAGGTTTCCGAGGCAAGCACGGGGTGACCGTCGAGGTCGCCCAGGACAAGCGGGCGAATTCCGAGCGGATCCCGCACCCCGATCAGCTTCTTGTTGGTGATCGCCACGAGGGCGTATCCCCCCTCGATCTGCCGGAGGGCGTCAATGAAGCGGTCGACCAGCCTCGGCCTCCGGGACCTCGCGATGAGGTGGAGAATGACCTCAGAGTCCGAGGTGGACTGGAAAATCCGCCCTTCCGCAACCAGCTGCTGCCGCAGTGTCAGAAAATTGGTGAGGTTGCCATTGTGAGCGAGGGCGATCCCGCCCGTGTCGAGGTCGGCGAACATCGGCTGGACGTTCCGGATGACGCTTCCCCCGGCGGTCGAGTAACGGGTGTGGCCGATGGCGAAGGCGCCCGGCAGGCGTGCAGTCAGGTCACCCCCGGCGAAAGCGTCGCCGACATAGCCCATGTGTCGCTCGGTATGGAATCCATGACCGTCGAAGCTGGCTATGCCACAGGCTTCCTGGCCGCGATGCTGGAGGGCGTGAAGCCCGAGCGCCGTGACCGCGGAGGCGTCCTCGACATCGAAGACCCCGAACACGCCGCACTCAAGGCGAGGCGTGTCGTCATCGGGATCCCGGGGTGACCATCGATCGGAGTGGATCTTCACCAGGGCGTCTCCGCTGCGTTGTCGCGATCTGGAGGGGTGCCGCCTTCATATCGCCGGGTGGCTTCCGTGTCACCCTCGTGACGCTCTTCGCCCCCGCCTGTCACCGCCCCGCTGACCACGGGAGCCATCTCGCCGGCGAGATCGAGGCCGCGCGGCGCCATGTAGCGGAGGAGGTCTGCAGATCGCTCTGTCAGGGGCAGGAAGAGGGAGCCCCGGAGCCAGCCCGGAGCGTAGCCCTCCGGTGTCGCGGCGTTGAAGGCGAGGTTGCAGGCGCCGAGAAAGAGGGTCGCGCGGACAAGTCCCAGTGCAAAGCCGAGCGCGCGGTCCAGGGCGTTCAGGAGCCGCGCCTGCCTCACGCCGCCGGTCACGAGTGCTCCGACGAGCCGGAGCGCCAGGTAGGAACCGACGAAGAGGATCAGGAAGGCCAACGGCGCTGCGGCCCAGTCCGGATCAAGGCGGACATCGACGAGGGGCGCCATGTGCTGCAGCCCGAAAATCGCGATCGCGAGGGCCATGATCAGCGAGGCGAGGGACATCAGACCCTGCGCCGCGCCCTGGATGTAGCCGAGCATGCCTGAGCCCAGCAGAAGTCCCAGAACAATGATGTCGAAGGCGATCATGCCGTCTCCGGCCAACCGCCGTCGCCGATCCGCGCGATAGCGTCTGCAAGGCGGGCGACACCGGCCAGTTTCAGCGGTCCTGGCTCTGCGTCCCTCGGTCCGAGGACCTGCCGGAAGCCCAGCTTGGCGGACTCCCGGACCCTCGCCTCTGTCCGGCTGACGGGGCGGATCTCTCCGGACAGGCTGATCTCGCCGAAGACGACGCAATCCTGGGGCAACGCCACATCAAGCGCGGATGAGGCGAGGGCGGCGGCGGCGGCCAGATCCGCCGCGGGCTCGCTGATTCGCAGGCCCCCTGCGACATTCAGGTAGACATCGCGTGATCCCAGGGACAGTCCGCAACGCGCCTCCAGGACGGCAAGGACCATAGCCAGTCGCCCTGAGTCCCAACCCACCACCGCCCGCCGCGGCGTCCCGTAGGCCGAGGGCGCGACCAGGGCCTGAAACTCCACCAGGACGGGTCGAGAGCCCTCAATGCCCGCGAAGACCGCCGCCCCGGCCGCACGCTCCCCCGAGGTGTCCAGGAAGAGGGCGGAGGGATTGGCCACCTCCCGCAGGCCGGCGTCACCCATCTCGAAGACGCCGATCTCATCCGTCGCGCCGAAGCGATTCTTGACCCCGCGAAGGACCCGGAAGGGGTAACCGCGCTCGCCTTCGAAAGTCAGGACGGCGTCGACCAGGTGCTCGATGACCCTGGGGCCGGCGATGGCGCCTTCCTTGGTCACATGGCCGACCAGGATGATGGCGACGCCCTCGCGCTTGGCGAGCCGGACGAGCTCAGCCGAGGCCGCCCGGACCTGGGTCACCGACCCGGGCGCGGCGTCATGGCTGTCGCTCCAGAGCGTCTGGATGGAATCGATCACCACAAGGTCGAATTGCGATCGCTTCAGCCCGTCCAGAATGTTTCTCAGGCTCGTTTCCGCGGCGAGCTTCACCGGGGCTCCGGACAGTCCCATGCGTTGCGCCCGGCTGCGCACCTGATCGACAGACTCCTCCCCGGAGACATAGGCGCAGGTCGCCCCGCGCTGAGCGGCCGCCGCGACGGCCTGCATGAGCAGGGTGGACTTGCCGACCCCGGGATCCCCTCCCACCAGAAGCGCCGAGCCCCGGACCAGGCCGCCGCCACAGACCCGGTCGAACTCCTCGATTCCCGTCAGCAGTCTCGGCGGGCTTCGGACGTCTCCGGACAGCCCCTCGAAGTCGAGCCCCCGGGCGCGGGACGGACGCGTTGCGGCGAGGGCCCCGGGGGGACGCAGGCCGCCTTCCTCCACCATGGTGTTCCAGGCGCTGCAGGCCGGACACTGTCCGCTCCAGCGGCTCTGCGAGGCGCCGCACGACTGGCAGACGTACGTCGCCCCATCTCTGGCCATGGATGTCTCCTGATTCGCCGACAGGCCGCAGTGTAGCCCGCCTGGCGTCAGGAGCGGACATAGCGCCGGCTGGCCCGCGTCCCGAGGCGAACCAGGCACTCGTGCGCCACGGTGTCGGTGGCGGCCGCAAGGTCATCCAGTGGAAGATTGGGGCCCAAAAGCTCCACCCTCTCGCCCGGGGCGGCGGGCGTGTTCCCGATCTCGATCGCGAGCAGGTCCATGTTGATGAAGCAGACCGGCCTGCGGGCGCCTGCGAACCAGGCCTCCGACCTTCCGCCGCCCCTGCGCAGGAGGCCGTCGGCATAGCCCACCGCCGCTACGGCGATCCGCATGACGCGTTCCGCCTTCAGGTTCGAACCGTATCCGAGATGCTCCCCGGCCTCGACCGTGCGGACATACAGGATGGGGGCGTAAAGCGTCGCCACAGCCCTCAGTCGTGGATCCGGCCGTTCAAAGGGACCGCCGCCGAAGAGGCTGACCCCCGGACGGACCATGTCGAAGCACCACTCCGGCCCGAGGAAGACGCCTGCCGAGGCGGCGAGGCTGCAGGGCAGGGCGGGGAAGAGTCTCCTGGCCGCGGCGAACCGCTCGAACTGGAGGCGGTTTCGCGGATCCTCGGGTCTGGTGGCGGAACCCAGGTGACTCATCAGGAGGACAGGCCGGAGATCCCGGGAGTTGGACAGCTCCGCCAGCTCGGGCAGGGAAAGTCCCTGCCGGTTCATCCCGGTATCGACGTGCAGGCCAACGGGAAGGTCAGCGCCCGCCACCCGGGCCGCCGTGACCTGCCCCGCATCGGCGAGCACCGGGATCAGGGCGGACCTGCGGACCCGGTCCTCCGTTCCGGGTATCAGCCCATCCAGAAGGAAGATCCGGGCCTCTCTGTCGGACCCAAGGCATCGGCGAACCGCTTCTCCCTCCTCAAGGCGCGCCACGAAGAAGGTCCTGGCCCCGGCCTTCCAGAGCGAGGCTGCGATCCTCGCGGCGCCAAGGCCGTAGGCGTCCGCCTTGATGACCGGTGCGACCTCGGCTCCGGCCGCCGCCTCCGCGATCGTCCGGAAATTCTGGTCGATGGCGCTGAGATCGACAGTCAGGCGGGCGCGGTGAGGCATGGCGCGCACATAACCAATGGAAGCCGTCCGGGCTAGCGGATCTCGTATCGGCCAGGATCCCTGGCGAGATTGCCGAACTTGGTGATCTCCTCGTTGTAGGAGAGCTTCACCGTTCCGATCGGGCCATGGCGTTGCTTGCCGATGATGACTTCGGCCATGCCCGCGACCTTGTCCATGTTCTCCTGCCAGGTCAGGTGCTCAGGCGTCCCTTCGCGGGGTTCAAGGCGCGAGAGGTAGTAGCTCTCGCGATAGATGAACATCACCATGTCCGCGTCCTGCTCGATCGAACCGGACTCCCGGAGATCCGCAAGCTGCGGCTTCTTGTCTTCCCGGTTCTCAACCTGGCGCGAGAGCTGGGACAGGGCGATGACAGGAACATTCAGTTCCTTGGCCAAGGCCTTGAGACTCTGCGTGATCATGGAAACTTCCTGCACGCGATTATCGTTGCGGTTGTCGCCGGTCGTGATCAGCTGGAGATAGTCGACAAAGATCGCACCCAGGCCATGCTGCCGCTTCAGTCTGCGCGCCCGCGCCGCGAGCTTGGCGATGGACAGACCGCCGGTGGCGTCGATGTGGAGCGGCGCCTCCTGGATCTCGAGAGCGGCCTCGCGCACCCGGGCGAACTCCGAGGCGTCAATCTCTCCCTTGCGCAGGCGATCGCCGGAAACGCCCGAAACCTCGGCCAGCAAACGCATCGCCAGCTGCTCGGCGGACATTTCCAGGGAGAAGAAGGCGACGACGCCCCCTGACACGGTCTTGCGCGAACCATCCGGCTGCGGCTCCCAGGCGTAGTGCCGGGCGATGTGAAACGCGATGTTGGCGGCCAGCGACGTCTTTCCCATCGAGGGGCGCGCCGCGAGGATGACGAGGTCGGAGGGGTGTAGGCCGCCGATCTTCTGGTCCAGGTCGAGGAGTCCCGTAGAAAGGCCTGCCAGACCTCCATCGCGGCGATGAGCCTCGGCCGCCATTTCGAGGGCGCCGCCCAGCGCTTCTGCAAAGGGCATGAACCCCTGGGAGGTTCCTCCGGTTTCGGCGAGTGTGTAAAGGCTGGCTTCGGCCGCCTCGATCTGGTCCAGGGCGCTCTGGGAGTCCTCCGGAGCCCGGGCGCGGACAGTGATCTCGCCGCCAATCCGGATCAGGTCCCGGCGAAGAGCCAGGTCATAGACCGCTCGGGCGTAATCAGGGGCGTTCGCGGCAGGCGGCGCCCGGTCGATCAGGTCGGCGAAGTACCGGACCCCGCCGAG
>NZ_JADCBG010000017.1 GCF_020253645.1 Phenylobacterium sp. | reverse complement strand
GCCGCCTTCGCGCCAAAGGTGCCCCAGAGGTTCGGCCCGGTCAGGTTGGCTCCGCCCTCCACCAAGGTGTGGCAGGATCGGCACATCGCATAGAGCGCCTCGCCCTTCTCAAGGTCGGCGCTGCGGTAAGGCTCCGGCAGCTCGGCCTGCAGGGCCGCCTTCTGGGCGTCGGTCAGAGGCGGCGAGGCCGCTGGCTGCACCCCGGCGGAGTCCGCGGTCTCCCCATCCGTCGCTGGCTTCCCGCAGGCCGCAAGGGACATGGCGGCCATAATCGCGATGGCGATGAGGGGGCGGTCGGCGGACATGGGCGACTCCGGGACAAGGGGCCAGACGGGCCTGGGCGATCATATATGGTGCCGGCTACAGGACTCGAACCCGTGACCTTCGGTTTACAAAACCGCTGCTCTACCAGCTGAGCTAAGCCGGCCCGGGCGCTCCGATGCCAGAAGCCGGGCGCGCCGACAACCAAAGAACGGCGCCGCGCTTTGTTCCGATGGAAGGGCGCCCTATAAGCCCGCGCTTCGCGCCTCCTCATTACGAGAGCCCCATGACCCGCATCCTCATCACCTCGGCCTTGCCCTATATCAACGGGATCAAGCACCTGGGGACCCTGGCGGGATCCATGCTGCCGGCGGATGTCTATGCCCGCTTCAAGCGCGCCCAGGGGCTGGAAACCCTCTACATCTGCGCCACGGACGAGCACGGCACGCCAACCGAGCTGGCCGCCGCCGCGGCGGGGATCGACGCGGCGACCTTCTGTTTGCAGCAGCATGAGGTCCAGTCGGAACTCGCCGCCCGTTTCGGCCTGTCATGGGACCATTTCGGCCGTTCCTCTTCCGAGCAGAACCGGGACATGACCCAGGCCATGGCGCGCCAGCTCTGGGAGAGCGGCTTCATCGAGGAGCGCGTCACCCAGCAGGTCTATTCCAACGCCGACCATCGCTTTCTGCCGGATCGTTACGTCATCGGAACCTGTCCGCACTGCGGCTACGCCGCCGCTCGTGGGGACCAGTGCGAGAACTGCACGCGCGTGCTGGACCCGGCGGACCTGATCCAGCCACGCTCGGCGGTCTCCGGGTCGGACGACATCGAAATTCGACCCTCCAAGCATCTCTTCCTGAGGCAGAGCCTGTTCGCCGAGCGGCTACGCGCGTGGATCGAGGGCAAGAAGGCGAGCTGGCCCCTGCTGGTCACCTCCATCGCGCTCAAATGGCTGGACGAGGGCCTCCAGGACCGGGGGATCACCCGCGACCTGGAGTGGGGCGTGCCGGTCAACGCCGCCGACTGGGGCCCCAATCCGGACGGCCTCCGCCCGGATGTCGAGGGCCTCAAGGGCAAGGTGTTCTACGTCTGGTTCGACGCCCCGATCGAGTACATTGGCGCCACCCGGGAATGGGCGGACGCCACGGGCGCGGACTGGGAGCGCTGGTGGCGGGGCGAGGCCGCCTCGGACGTCACCTATGTGCAGTTCATGGGCAAGGACAACGTGCCGTTCCACACGGTGGGCTTTCCCTGCACCCTGATCGGCGTGAATGAGCGGCTGGGCCCGGACGGCGCCTGGACGCCGGCCTCGAACGCTCCCTGGAAGCTGGTCGACCGTCTGAAGGGCTTCAACTGGCTGGACTATTACGGCGGCCGCTTCTCGACCTCCCAGCAGCGCGGGGTCTTCATGGACCAGGCCCTGGAGCTCCTGCCTGCGGATTACTGGCGCTGGTGGATCATCGCCAATGCGCCTGAGGGGTCCGACGCAAGCTTTGTCTGGGAGCAGTTCCAGGCCCAGGTGAACGCCGACCTGGCCGACGTCTTCGGCAACTTCATCAATCGAATCCTGCGCTTCACCGAAAGCCGCTTCGACGGGAAGGTCCCCGACGGTGGGGAGGAAGGGCCCCTGGAGGCCCGGCTGCGCGCCGACGTAGCCGAGAAGCTGGCCGACCTTACAGCGCAGCTCGAGGCTCTGGAGATGCGCAAGTCCGCCCAGGCCCTGCGCCAGCTCTGGGTGCTGGGCAACCAGTACCTGACCGAGGCCGCCCCCTGGACGGCGGTCAAGACCGATCGCGACCGGGCGGCGGTCTCCGTGCGGATGGGCCTGAACCTTGTGGCGCTGTTCGCGCGGGTTTCCCGGCCCTTCATCCCCTTCACCTGCGAGGTGGTTGCGAATGCGGTGGGCGAGGGTCCCGACGCGTCCTGGCCGGACCCTGCGGTCGCCCTTGATCTCCTGCCCACTGGGCGGGAGGTGCGGGCGCCGGACGTCCTGTTCCGCAAGGTTGAGGCCGAGCAGGTCGAGGCCTGGCGCGCCCGTTTCGGCGGACCAATGGCCGTCTGATCTACCGGCCGGTCAGGGCCTTTCGGCTGGCCTCCTCCTCAGGGCTGATGTCGAGGGCGTCCGGAGCGGCGGCATTGTAGGCAGGGGTTTGCTGAAGATCGATGACGACCGTCCGGTGACCCTGCCAGATCATGTGCAGGGCGACGTAGAGGACGATGGCCAGGCCGGCAAAGCCCAGCCACCGATGCCGCTGCAGAAGGCTGGCGATCCAGGTGGCGGCGATCCCCATGAGGGCGATGGAAAGCAGGAGGCCCACCACCAGGACCCAGACGTGCTCGCGGGCCGCGCCGGCCACCGCCAGGACGTTGTCCAGGGACATGGCCACGTCCGCCAGCAGGATCTGCGTCATGGCCTGGCGCATTGTCTTCGGCGCCGGCGTGGTGGTGGGCTCGCCCTCGAACTCGATCCCGGTGGCGTCCTCCAGAGCCTCCGCCGCCTCGGCGGCCTCGGCCTCGTGGCCTTCGCGCAGCTCTCGCCACATCTTCCAGCAGACCCAGAGCAGGAGGATCCCGCCCGCCAGGAGCAGGCCGATCAGCTGAAGGAGCTGAACCGTGACCACGGCGAGGGCCAGACGGAGCACCACGGCGGCGATCAGGCCGTAAAGGATCGCCTTGCGTCTCTGCTCGGCGGGCAGGCCGGCGGCGGCGAGGCCGACGGCCACGGCGTTGTCGCCGGCCAGGGCCAGGTCGATCAGGATGACCTGTCCAAGAGCGATCATGGCTTCGGCGGAGGGGAGGGCGATATCCAGCATGATCTCTTTTGGCGCGGAGCCGGCCCACGGGCAACCTCGCCGCGCTTGCAGCGGGTGGGGGCTGGCGGCAAGTTGCGGAAAAGCCAAGGGAGGACGCCCCCATGACCCGGACCCTGACCCCTCCGGAGCCGATCCTCGAGCCGGACCTGCCGATCATCGATCCGCACCACCACCTCTGGGACCGGCCGGGCGCCCGCGACGCCGAGCTTCCACCGCCGTCCCATCCCTTCGAGGCGGTGATCCGGCTCTCGCCCCGCTATCTCTTCGACGAACTGCTGGCCGACATGACCAGCGGGCACAAGGTGGTGGCGACGGTCTACATGGAGTGCGGGGCCATGTACCGTCGGGGTGCGGACCCCGCCTTTCGCCCGGTCGGCGAGACGGAGTTCGTGAACGGCGTCGCGGCCATGTCGGCCAGCGGGATCTATGGCGATGTCCGGGCCTGCGCAGCCATTGTCGGTCATGTCGACCTGACCCTCGGTGCGTCCGCCCGGGCGGTGCTGGAGGCGCACATGGCCGCCAGCCCCCGGTTCCGGGGAATCCGGCACGCAGCGTCCTCTGATCCGGATCCGGCGGTGCTCGGACCCCTCGCGGGCCGCCCGCCCGGGCTCTATCGGGACGCCCGGTTCCGCGAGGGGTTCGCCCAGCTGGCCCCTCTGGGCCTGTCCTTCGACGCCTGGCTTCTGGAGCCGCAGCTGGATGACCTCATCGACCTGGCCCGGGCCTTTCCGGAGACCCGGATCATCCTGGATCATGTTGGCACGCCCCTGGGTCTTGGGGTCTACGCCGGCCGGCGTGAAGAGCGCTTTCCCGTCTGGCGAGAGAAGATCCGCGCGCTTGCCGCCCTGCCGAACGTCGCCTGCAAGGTCGGCGGGCTGGCCATGGCCTTTCCCGCCTTCCCCTCCTTCCTTTCAGACCCGCCGGCGAGTTCCGAACAGCTCGCAGCCGAGTGGCGCCCGCACGTGGAGACCTGCATCGAGGCCTTCGGGCCTGAGCGGTGCATGTTCGAGAGCAACTTCCCCGTCGATCTGGGTTCCTGCGACTACCGGACCCTGTGGAACGCCTTCAAGCGCCTGGCCGCGGGTGCGTCCGCCGATGAAAAAACCGCGCTCTTCTCGGGGACCGCGCAAGGGATCTACCGGGTGGACCTGGCCTGACGCAGCGTCAGGGCCTTGCCCCGGAAACCTTCCCACCGCACAGTCGCTTCAACAAGACAGGGGAGAAAACCATGGCGATCGATTTCGAGATTCCGGAAGACGCAAAGGCGATCCGCGAGCGGGTGCGCCGCTGGGTGCACGAGGAGTGCATCCCGGCCGAAAAGCGGCTGGTGGACCGGGAGTCCTTCAAGGTCGTGCTGGCCGAACTGAGGGCCAAGGCGCGGTCTCAGGGCCTGTGGAGCCCCTTCATCCCCAAGGAATACGGGGGCATGGGGCTCGGCCCTCTGGCGAACGCCCTTGTCCAGATGGAACTGGGCGAGAGCCACCTGGGCGCCCTGTCGATGAACAGCCAGGGCCCTGACGACGCGACCATGCTGACCCTGCTGGCGCACGGCACCGACTTCCAGAAGGAAAAGTACCTCAAGCCGCTTCTCAACGGCGAGAAGCGCGTCTGCTACTCCATGACCGAGAAGGCCGCAGGCGCCGACGCCACGGGCATGCAGACCCGGGCGGTCAAGGACGGCAAGGGCAACTACGTCCTGAATGGCGAGAAGTGGTTCTCGTCGGCCGCCAGCGCCGCGGACCTGGCGGTGGTGATGGCCATGACCAATCCGGACGCGCCGCGTCACCAGCGATACTCGACCTTTATCGTCGAACTGCCCAACCCGGGCTACATCATCAAGCGCGACATTGCGACCATGGCTGCAGAGGGGCCCCTGTCCCACATCATGGGCGGCGGTCACTCCGAGATCGAGATCAAGGACCTTGTCGTGCCGGAGGAAAACCTCCTGGGCGGGGAGGGTAACGGCTTCAACATGGGTCAGCACCGCCTGGCCTACGGCCGCCTGCGCCATGGCATGCACAATGTGGCCCTGGCCCAGCGGGCCCTTGATCTGGCGGTCAAGCACGTCACCTCACGCGAGACCTTCGGGCAGAAGCTGTCCAAGCGGCAGGGGGTCCAGTGGATGCTGGCCGACTGCGCCAGCGAGCTCTACATGGCCCGGCTGATGCTGCTGCACATCGCCTACAAGGCCGAGAAGGGCATGGACCTTCGGCAGGAGAATTCCATCGCCAAGGTCTTCCTGGCGAACATGGTGCACAAGGTGGTGGACACCGCCATCCAGCTGCACGGGGCCCTGGGCTACAGCCGCGATACGCCCCTGGCCGCCTGGTACACCCATATCCGTTCGCAGCGGCTGGTGGACGGTCCGGACGAGGTGCACCGCTGGACCACGGGCCGCAACGTCATCCGCGCCTTCGAGCGGGATGGAACCTCTGCGGCGGCGGCGGGCGGCGACCTGCTCTGACGTTCCGGCTCAGCGGCGGGGGCGGGCGGCTTCGTAAAGGGCCACCGCCGCCGCCGCCGCCACATTGAGGCTCTCGAAGCCGCCGGGCATGGGGATGCGGGCGGTGTCGTCGCAGTGCTCTGCGACCAGCCGACGGACACCCTCGCCTTCGGACCCCAGAACCAGGACGACCGGGGCGCCGTCGAGCACTTCCGACAGGTCGCGACTGGCGCCGCCGTCCAGGCCGATCGCCCGCCAGCCCAGGTCCGAGAGTCGCTCGAGCGCCCGTGACAGATTGACGGTCCTTGCGACCGGCAGGCGGTCGACAGCGCCGGCGGCGGCCTTGGCCAGGGCCCCGGAAAGGCGCGGGGCGCGCCTCTCCTGCAGGATGACCCCCCGGGCGCCGAAGGCGGCTGCCGAACGCAGGATGGCGCCGACATTCCCCGGGTCGGTCACCTGGTCCAGCATGAGGAGAACGGCCCCCGGCTCTGGAGCGAAGTCGTCGAGGTCCACGGGTTCCGGCTCGGGCCCTTCAAGGGCCAGGCCCTGGTGGGCGGCGCCCGCGGGGAGGAGGCGGGACAGGTACCCGGCGTCCATGATCTCGAGCCGCTTGAGGGGCCCGAATCGCGTCTCGAGGCCGCGTGCGCGGTCGGGGGTGGCGACCAGCCTGCGCAGGGCTGGACGCGCCGGGTTGGCGAGGGCCGCCTCGACGGCGTGGACGCCCCAGATCCACTCGCCGGAAGGCCCGCTGCGACGGGCTTTTCCGGGATCGCCGTGCGCAGATGACACGGCCCCCGGCCGGCGGTTCCGGCCTGCGTTGCGTTCGGAAAAGGAGGCCACTATAAGACGCGCTCCAAATTGGGGGCGGGGTTTCCCGGCCTTGATAGGATGTCCGGCGCACTGGGGGAATGTCCCGAGTGGCAAAGGGGGGGGACTGTAAATCCCCTGGCGCAAGCCTTCGTAGGTTCGAGTCCTACTTCCCCCACCAGGCGCCGGTCGTGAACCATAGTCCAGGAGGCTCGCAGGAGCGCCGCCCAAATGCGGGTATAGCACAATGGTAGTGCAGCAGCCTTCCAAGCTGAGGATGCGGGTTCGATTCCCGCTACCCGCTCCAACCCTCTAGACCAGCCGGCAGGACCCCATGGCCAAAGAGAAATTCGAACGCAATAAGCCTCACTGCAACATCGGCACGATTGGTCACGTTGACCATGGCAAGACGACGCTGACGGCTGCGATCACGATGACGCTTGCGAAGTCGGG
>NZ_JADCBG010000169.1 GCF_020253645.1 Phenylobacterium sp. | reverse complement strand
GTCCCGCGTTCTCGAAGAAGCGTGAATCCGGCATGGCCCTCATCGTCCCGACCCGCCCCGGGAGGCCCGGGGTCCTACTGCCTGCGAGGGGGTTGCGCAGGCGCCGCGGCAGCCGGCGGCGCAGCAGCCTGATCGAGGCGCTCGCGATCAAAGGCGAACTGGGTGATCTTCGCGTTGAGGCCGGTCACCACGGCGGGCGTGATGTCCATGGCCGGATTGGCGAGGACCACAGAGTCGCGCTGGATCAGGACGCTGCAACGGGCCTGCTGGTAGGCCGAGCGGATCACAGGCTCCAGCTCTTCCCCGACCCGGCCAAGGGCCTTCTGCTGGGTCGCCTGAAGCTCGCGCTCGCGCAGCTGGGCCTTGCGCTGCAGGGCCGCCGCGCGGACCTGCAGGCTGGCGTTCCGCTGGTCGAAGGCGCCCTGGTCGAGGGTCGCCTTCTGTGTATCGAGGGTCCTGGCCTCGTTCTGGATCGCCGTCTGCTCCGAGGTGAGCTCCGTCTGGACCTGCTGGGTGATCTGCTGCAGGCGCGTCTGGACATACCGGCCCACCGTCGATCCGCCGATCGCCCCGTCCAGGGACAGGACGCAGAGCCCCGCTATGGGCGCTCCGTGATTGACCGGCGGCGGCGCGGGCGGGGTCTGGGCGACGGCGGTGGTCGCTGCGGCGAGGGCCGCTGCAGTCAGGAAGATGGGGAGTTTCATGAACTGAAGGCCTCAGAATCTGGTGGTTTGCGAGAAGCGGAAGGTTTCGACCCTGTCGTAATCCTCGCGCTGGAGAATATGGCTGAAGTCGAAGCGGATGGGCCCCATGGGAGAGCGCCAGAAGACGGAAAGGCCGGCGGAGGCGCGGGGCGACAGGTCGTCGAAGATTCCAGGGATTGGCCTCCCGTCCGACCCGATCTTGACCTTGTCATTGAGAAGGCCGAGCGTTCCGACGTCGGTGAACACGGAGGCCCGGATCCCATACTGCTGCGGGATGAAGGTCGGTATCGTCAGCTCCGCCGATCCAATGGCGAACGCCTCGCCGCCCAGGGCGTCCGAGCGGCCAAAGCTGATGTCACGGGGGCCGATGCCGGCGACCCGGAAGCCCCGGAAGCTGTTCCCGCCCTTGTAGAAGCGATCATTGATCCGGATGACGTCGCCGCCAAAGCCGGCGATGTAGCCAGCGCTGCCGGAAAGGCTGAGCACGAAGTCCTTGTTGAAGCCGTAGTACCAGCCGCCTTCCAGCTCGGTGCGCAGGTACCTGACGTCCCCTCCAAGCCCCGCGAAGTCCTGCGCCCCGCTGACGAAGAACCCGCGCGTCGGCCGGACGGGATCATTCCTCTGGTCAAGAGTCACCTGATAGCCGAGCAGGGAGGTCACATAACGGCCGCGCTGGTCGCACAGGGTCTGGGAAACCTGCTGCTGTGACGGATCGCAGAAGATGTCCGGAACCTGCACGTCATCCTCCCGGAGGACATAGCGCATGGTCATGAAGGCGTTGGTCGTGAGCGGGAAGCCGATCCTCAGGTTTCCGCCCAGAGAGGTGGTCTTGTAGGAGGAGAACTCGGAGAGGTCGTAGACAAAGTAATAGAGATCCCCGCCCGCCCGGAGATTACGGTCCATGAACCGGGGTTCGGTGAAGGAGAAGTCGAGCTGCTGCCGGAAGGATCCCCATGAGACCCGCGCGCGCGCATCCTGACCGCGCCCGCGGAAATTCCTCTGGGTCACGCCGAGATCGATCATCAGCTGGTCAACCGACGAATACCCGGCGCTGAAGGTCAGTTCACCCGTCGGCTGCTCCTCGACCCGGACGAGGAGATCCGTCCGGTCCTGGCTGGCGGTGGGCGTCTCCTCGATCGTGACTTCCTTGAAGAACCCGAGGGCCTTGAGGTTGTTCTCCGAGCGGTCGACAAGGGCGCGGTTGTAGGCGTCGCCTTCCACAAGGTTGAGTTCCCGGCGGATCACATGGTCGAGGGTCTGGGTATTGCCGACGATGTCGATCCGGTTGACGTAGACCCGGGGCCCCTCGTTGACCTGAAAGACCACGTCGACGGTCCGCTTGGCCGGGTCGGCCACGTAGCGGGGACGGACATCCACAGCGGCAAAGCCGGCGGCGCCTGCGGCGAAGGTCAGGGCGTCGGTGGCGGTTTCGATCTGCTCGTCTTCGTACAGGTCGCCGCTGCGAATGGGTACGAGCTGGGTGAGAACGGCGGTATCCAGCTTCTTGAGCTCGGTCTCGACCGAGATCTTTCCGAAGCGGTACTGGGGCCCTTCCTCCAGGGTGTAGGTCACCGCGAAGCCGTTACGGGCCGGAGACAGCTCCGCCACCGCCGAGATCACCCGGAAATCATAGAAGCCGCGGTTCCGGTAATGCTTGCGGAGCTGCTCCTTGTCGAACTCGAGGCGGTCGGGATCGTAGTTGGCGTTGTTCGAGAAGAACCGGTACCAGGCGGTCTCTTCGGTGACGACGACATCGCGCAGGTCGTTGTCCGAGAACTCGACATTGCCGAGGAAGTTGACGCCCAGGATCCCGCTCTTCTGGCCCTCGTTGATTTCGAAGATCAGGTCGACCCGCTTCTGCGGCAGCTCGACGATCTTGGGCGTCACGGCGGCGGCGATCCGGCCGGACCGACGGTAGAGTTCGATGATCCGCTGGACGTCCGCCTGGACCTTGGCGCGGGTGAAGATGCCCCTGGGGCGGACGGTGACTTCATCGCGGAGCTTGTCTTCCCTGAGACCCCGGTTCCCCTCGAAAACGACGCGGTTGATGATCGGATTCTCGACCACCTGGATGGTCAGGTCGCCATCGACAAGGGCCACACGGACATCCGAGAAGAGATCGGTCCTGAACAAGGCCTTGAGCGCCAGGTCGATGCGCGCCGGATCGACCGTGTCACCGACACCGATCGGCAGATAGGACAGGATGGTCGACTGCTCGATCCGCTCATTACCCGCGACGATGACACGCTGGACCACGCCCTGCTGGACGGCAGGCTGGGACCGGGCGGGCGCCGGGGCGAGCATGGCGCCTCCGGCCAGGAGGATGGCGAGCCCTGAAACGAAGGCTGCGCTGCGGGCGCGTCGAAATTGCATTGTCAGGGCCATCACCGGGAGAAAGCGCGTGATCAGGAGAGCAAACCGCCTAAGAACTGGAAGACCTGCAGGCGCTGCAAATCATTCCAGGTGGCGAACAACATCAAAGCCAGCACCAGCGCAAGGCCTACGCGGTATCCGAACGCCTGCACGCTCGCCGCCAGCGGCCTCCGGGCCACGGCTTCATAGGCGTAGAAGAGAAGATGACCCCCGTCGAGGACAGGGATGGGCAGCAGATTCATGAAGCCGATCCCGACGGACAGCACGGCGGCGAGGGCGACCAGGTTCACGCCGGCGTAGAGGAATTTCCGGCCGAGATCCGGCGCGGCCTCGGCGCCCGCCTTGGCGATCTGGCCTGACATCTGCGCGATTCCGAGAGGCCCGTTCAACTGCTCGGCCGACATCTGGCCGGTGACCATTCGTCCAAGGGCGTAGACGCTGGTCGTGAGAACGCGCCAGGACCGCTCCACGCCCTTTGCAACGGACTCCAGGGGGCCGAAGGCCTGATGCACGACCTCACCTGTGGGCGCGAGGCCCAGCCGGCCCACCCGGGGAGCGCCAGGCGCCGCTTCCATCCGCCGCCACTCCGGAGTGGCCGTCAGGCGTACGGTCCGCCCGTCACGCTCAAGGACGAAGTCCGTGGCGACGGCGCCCCGCACCTGGATGACCTCGATCAGGTCCTGGAAGGAACCGATCCGGCGACCGGCGGCTTCGATCACGAGGTCGCCCTTCTGAAAGCCGGCGGCTTCCGCGACGCTGCCGGGCTCCACCATGCCGATGCGCGGCGCCAGGGTGCGCTCGCCGATCGTCATGAGCAGGACGGCGAAGAGGAAGATCGCCAGAAGGAAGTTCGCGGCGGGCCCCGCCGCCGTCACAAAGGCCCGCTGCCAGACGGGCTTGAAATGATACTGCCGGGCGAGCGCCTCCGGGCCGTCCCGCGCGAGGATCTCCGCCTTCATGGCCTCGAGCCCGGCTGCGTCCGGCACGCTGGCGACGTTAGGATCGCCGGCGAACATCACGTATCCGCCCAGCGGGATCCAGCCGACCCGCCACTCCACACCGGAACGGTCCCGCCTTGCGAAGATCGGCCGGCCAAAGCCGATCGAAAACCGCTCGACGGCCACGCCGCACGCCCGAGCCGCGAGGAAATGGCCGAGCTCATGCACCACCACGACCAGGGCGAGGACGAGGATGAAGGGCGTCAGATGCCAGAGGAACTCAATCACGACGTTCATGGTCAGGCGGCTCCCCCGGAAGGCCGCAGGGCGGAGACAGCGGCTTGGGCCAGCCGGCGACCCGCCTGGTCGACGCGCCGCGCCTGCTCCAGCAAATCGTCAGCCATGAGGTCCGCCATGTCGTCTCCCAGGTTTTCAGAACCCGCCTTATCCAGGGTTTCCGACACGATTGCGGCAATATCGAGATAGCCGATACGACGGTCAAGGAAGGCCGCCACCGCGACCTCATTGGCGGCGTTGAGCAAGCCGGGCGCCGGCCCGCCCGCGCGCAGCGCCTGCCGGGCCAGGCCGAGGGCGGGGAAACGGTTTTCATCCGGGGGCTCGAAGGTCAGTCGGCCAAGGCTTCCGAGGTCAAGACGGGGGGCCGGCCAGGCCACCCGGTCGGGCCAGGCGAGCGCCACGGCGATGGGCGTGCGCATGTCCGGAGCGCCGAGCTGGGCCAGGCTGGAGCCATCGGCGTATTCGACCAGGCTGTGCAGGATCGACTCGGGGTGGATCACCACATCAATCCGGTCCGGCTCCATTCCGAAGAGATAGGCCGCCTCGATCATCTCGAGGCCCTTGTTCATCATGGTCGCGGAATCGATGGAGATCTTGGGGCCCATGTCCCAGTTCGGATGGGCCAGGGCCTCCTCCGGGGTCGCCGCGGACATCCGCTCGGACGACCAGGTCCTGAAGGGGCCGCCCGAAGCGGTCAGCACCAGACGGGACACCTGGGAGGCCTGGGTCGGATCCAGGGTCTGGAAGATGGCGGAGTGTTCGGAATCGACGGGAATGACCGCCCCCCCCGAGAGCCGGGCCCGGCGCAGAAGAGCGGGGCCGGAGCACACCAGGCTCTCCTTGTTGGCCAGGGCGACAACCGCACCGGACTCCACCGCCGCCAAGGTTGGCGCAAGGCCTGCAAACCCCACTATGGCCGACATCACCCAGTCGGCCTGAAGGGCCGCAGCCGTCCGGACAGCCCCCTCCCCCGCCTCCACGGCGATACCGGTCCCCCGCAGACGTCGCGCCAGTTCCTCCACGCCCTCCGGATCGGCGATGACCGCGACTTCGGGCCGCCACTTCAGAGCCTGCTCGGCCAGCAGGCTCACATTCCGGCCGCCGGTCAGGGCGCGGACCCTGACGGGCCCTCCGAGGGTGCCCAGCAGATCCAGCGTGGAGACGCCGACTGATCCTGTAGACCCCAGAACCGAGACGGTCCGCGGGAGGCTCAATGTCCCCATCCCAGATGATTCACGAGGCGGAAGATGGACAGGACCACGACCACGAACATCAGCCCGTCAACGCGGTCCAGGAGGCCGCCATGGCCTGGGATCAGGGTCCCGGAGTCCTTCACGCCGAACCGGCGCTTCAGCATGGATTCCCACAGATCGCCGGCCATGCCCGCCAGCCCGCCGCAGAGACCCGCCAGGACCGCAGCCCAGGGATTGAGCTTGAAGACGGGAAGCGCCGCCAGGGCGACCGCCGCCAGGGCCGCGGCCAGGAGACCCGCCAGGAAACCGGACCAGGTCTTGTTGGGCGAGAACCGCGGCCAGAGCTTCGGCCCGCCGACGAGGTTCCCGATGAGGTAGGCGGCGACATCGGCGGTCCAGGCCACGGCGAAGGCCATGAACACCCACCAGCGCCCCTCCGGCATGGCGCGAAGCCAGATCAGGCAGACGGCGGCCGCGCCGATGTAGAACACCCCGAGGGCGGCGTTCCCCGGGCGCTCCGCCACACCCCGGGCGACGATCGCCGCCAGAAGGCCGCCTCCGGCCAGAACACCCCAGGCGATGAACATGTTGTCCCGCTGGGCGAAGAAGATGGCCGTCAGGATGGCGGCGCAGACCGCAGTGGAAACCCGCACCCTGCCCGCGGGCGCCGACATCCGTCCCCACTCGACGGACAGCCTCGCGACAGCGGCGACCACCATCAGCAGAAACGGCCAGGCCGCCTGACCCGGCCCCATCTCGAACCAGACAGCGGCGAGAGCCGCCGGCAGGAGGATCGCCGCCGACAGCGCCCGCAGGGCGAGGTTCGACCAGTCGAAGCCCCTAACCGGCGACAAGGACGTCATCTGAGACGACTCCCCCGAAACGGCGATCCCGGGCGCGGAAGGTGCGGATGGCCTCGCTCAGGCAGCCAGAGTCATAATCCGGCCAGAGGACATCCTGGAACACCAGTTCGGCATAGGCGGCCTCCCAGAGAAGGAAGTTGGAGAGCCTCTGTTCGCCGGAGGGGCGGATGATGAGGTCGGGAGGGGGAAGCCCCGCCGTCGAAAGCGTCTGGCTGAAGACCCGCTCGTCGATCGCCGAGGGCTCCAGTCGCCCGGCTGCGACCTCCTGCGCCAGACGCCGTGCGGCGTCGGCGATATCCGCCTGCCCGCCATAGTTGAACGCGATCTGCAGAAAGAACCTGTCGTTCCCGGCGGTCCTGTGCTCAGCCTCCTCCAGGAGGGCGACGAGGTCCTGGCTGAGGCCGTCCCTGCGCCCCAGGGCGCGGACCCGCACGCCCTCGCGCTCCAGGCGCTTGAGGTCCGCTTTGAAGTACCGCTTGGGAAGGGCCATCAATTCGGCCACTTCCGCGGCGGGGCGGCTCCAGTTCTCCGTGGAAAAGCCGAAGACGGTGAGCCAGCGGATTCCCAGGCCTGGCGCGGCCTCCACGATGCGCCGGAGCGCCTCGACGCCGGCGCGATGCCCCAGGGTGCGGGGCAGGCCGCGCTTGTGCGCCCAACGGCCGTTCCCGTCCATGACAATCGCCACGTGAAGGGGCGCGCCTGCCGGAGCCCCTTCGGCCCCTGGCGCGGCCGGTTCTGTGGATGTCTTGGACCGGTCGGCCATTTCCCCTCCGCAGGCCTCAGGGCTAGACCTGCATGATCTCTTGTTCCTTGGTTTTCAAGGCCTCGTCGACCCGCTTGACCGCCTCGTCGGTCATCTTCTGGATCTCCGACTCCATCCGCTTCTGCTCGTCCTGGCTGATGACGGAGTCCTTCTCGGCCTTCTTCAGGTCGTCGTTGGCCTCACGCCGGACATTGCGGATCGCCACGCGCTGCTGTTCGGCGTACTTGGCCGCGATCTTGGCGAGATCACGCCGGCGCTCCTCGGTCAGGGGCGGGATCGGAATCCGGAGGGTCTGTCCTTCCACCACCGGGTTCAGACCGAGGCCCGAGGCGCGGATCGCTTTCTCGGCCGACACGACCACGCCGCGGTCCCAGACATTGACGCTGATGGAACGGGGCTCGGGAACCGTGATGGCCGCCACCTGGTTCAGCGGCGTGGTGGCGCCGTAGGCCTCGACCATGATCTGGTCCAGCAGGCTCGCCGAGGCGCGGCCTGTGCGCAGGCTGGCGAACTCTTCCTTCAGGGCGGAGACCGCCTTGTCCATGCGGTCGCGGTAGCGGGACAGTTGGGGCTTTTCGGCAGGCATGACGCGTTCCCGTTCTGCGTTCAGTTGATGGTGGTGAAGACACCCTGGCCGGTGAGGACCTTCATGAAGTTGCCCGGCTCGCGGATGGAAAAGACCACGATGGGAATCTGGTTGTCGCGCATCAGGGCGATCGCCGAGGCGTCCATGACCTTGAGGTCCTGGGCCAGGACGTCGTGGTAGCTCAGCTGCTCGTACCGGCGCGCGGCGGGGTCCTTCTTGGGGTCGGCGGTGTAGACGCCGTCGACGCTCGTGCCCTTGAAGAGGGCGTCGCAGCCCATCTCCGCCGACCGCAGGGCGGCCGGTGTGTCGGTGGTGAAGAAGGGTGCGCCCAGGCCGGCGGCGAAGATCACCACCCTGCCCTTCTCAAGGTGCCGGAGGGCCCGGCGGCGGATGTAGGGCTCGCAGACCGCGTCCATGGGAATGGCGGACTGCACGCGCGTATCGACCCCGGCCTTCTCCAGGGCCCCCTGCAGGGCTAGGGCGTTCATCACCGTGGCCAGCATGCCCATGTAGTCGGCGCTGGCGCGCTCCATGCCCCGCCCCGCGAGGGAGACGCCCCGGAAGATATTGCCGCCGCCGACGACCAGGCAGACCTCAACCCCGGCGTCCACCACCTCCTTGATATCGGCCGCCACGCGGTCGAGGGTCGCGGTGTCGATGCCGAAGAGGGAATCCCCCATCAGCACCTCTCCGGACATTTTCAGGAGGATCTTCCGGAATCGGGGCTTTGGTGCGGTCATGGGCCGATCCGTCAGGCTGGGCCCGCTCTGGGGTGGGCGGGGAATCTCGGAGGAGTTTACATAAAACGGGGGCGTGGCGCGCGTCGAACGCACCACGCCCCCGAAAGACAGGCGCTGAAGGGC
>NZ_JADCBG010000168.1 GCF_020253645.1 Phenylobacterium sp. | reverse complement strand
GGGCTCCTGACCCTGCTCGGAACCCCTGTGAGCGATCCCACCCGCCGGAACCTGTCGGTAGCCTATGCGAACACGGGGTCTGACGCCTTCAATGCCGGTGTTGCGCAGATCACGGCGGTCTTTGCCCAGGTCCAGGCTGACATCACCCCTCGGGTCCAGGTGCTGGCGGGACTTCGATATGACGTCTTCAGCCTGGATCTTGAAGATCGGAGGGTCGCGAACACGGGGCGTCGTGAGTTTTCACGTACCGACCGGATCTGGTCTCCGAGGCTTGGCCTTCTTTTCCGGCCAGTGGAGCCGCTGACGCTCTACGCCAGCTACTCGGTCTCCAGCCTGCCTGCGTCGGGCGACCAGTTTGCGGGCCTCGCCCTGTCGACGGAAGCTCTGAAGCCGGAGTCCTTCCGAAATCTGGAGGCGGGGTTCAAGGCCGACCTTGGTCCCCGACTGATGGCCACGGGGGCGGCCTACCAGCTGGATCGCGAGAACACCCAGGCCCTGGATCCCGCCACCCCAGGCCGTATCGTACAGACAGGCGCTCAGAGAAGCACCGGGCTCGAGCTCAGCCTGACCGGCAAGGTCACGGAACGCTGGGAGGCCGTAGCGACCCTGGCTGTCCAGTCCGCGAAGATCACCCGTCAGACCTCTGCGGCGCCCGTCGGCCGGAGGGCGGCCCTGACCCCCGAGCTGACGGCCTCCGTCTGGAACAAGGTCGAGGTCACCCCTCGGGTTTCCATCGGACTGGGCGTTGTCCATCAGGGCGAAATGTACACCTCGATCTCGAACGCCGTTACCCTGCCGGGCTTCACACGGGTCGACGGCGCGGTCTTCCTGAGGCTGGGCGAGGACTACCGCCTGCAGCTTAATGTCGAAAACCTGGGCGACATTTCCTGGTCCCCCACCAGCCACGGCGACAACAACATCATGCCGGGCGCGCCGCGCACCGTTCGGCTTTCCGTGTCCCGCGGTTTCTGAAGTTCAATAGCCTGGCGGCGGCCTGAACCCGCCGGTCAGGGTTTCGATCAGCCCCGCGACGGCCAGTGTCGTGCGGTCCCCCCAGAGCGGACCGATCACCTGAAGACCGATCGGCAGGCCCTCGTCCGAAAGCGCGACCGGAACCGCCGTGGCCGGGAGCCCGGGAAGGGTGGCGAGGCCCGCCCAGACCAGATGCCTGAGATAAGCGACCTCCACCCCGTCCACTTTCAGCTTCCGGGCGCCCATGGGACCCTCCGTGTTGTGGGGGAAGGCCGGGGTCGGAGCGATCGGCGCGAGAAGAACATCGTAGTCGGTGAAGAAGCGCCCGTAGTCGGCCCGCAAGCGATGACGGCGCTCGTCCGCCGCTTTCCAATCCTGATGACTGGCAGCATAGGCCGTCGACATGGCCGCGTTCAGGAGCTCGCGATACAGCGCGTTCTGTTCCGTCAGGGATGGCCCCGGCAGCCCGGGTTCCGAGACGCGGGCGCCCGCGGCCGCAAGGCGCGCACCGACCTCCCGAACGGCCGCCCGGCAGGCTTCCGAGGTCGGGGCCGCAGGATCATCGACATGGATCGCCACCCTCAGGCTCCCCGCGGAGTGCGCCCTGGCCGAGGCTGAGGGCAGGCGGGCTCCGGGGATTCCGCCTGTACTCAAGGACGTGAGGATATCGAGACCGAGACGAATATCCGCAACCGAGCGTCCCATGGGGCCGGCGACCGCGAGGTCTGTCAGGGCGTGGCTCCAGACCGGCGGACGGGGCCCTTCGCCAAAGCGGTCGACCGCATTCCAGGTCGGCTTGTGGCCGAAGACGCCGTTGTAGTGGCAGGGGACGCGGATCGAGCCTCCGATGTCGCTGCCGAACTCCAGCAAGGTCATTCCTGCAGCCAGCGCCGCGCCGGATCCGCCAGACGATCCGCCCGCCGTACGTTCCAGGTTCCAGGGGTTCCTGCAGAGGCCGTGAATGTCGTTGTAACTCTGGATATCGCCTCCGAACTCCGAAAGGTTGGTCTTGCCGAAAACAATCGCGCCCGCCGCCTTGAACGCAGCGACGGCGGGAGCGTCTGTATCCGGGGCGTAGTCGGCCAGAGGGACGTGCCCGGAGGTCGTCAAGAGCCCCTTGGTGGCGAAGAGGTCCTTGATGGTCATCGGCAGGCCGTGAAGCGGCCCGGTCAACCGGCCCTGCTTCAGGGCCTCATCCGCCGCCCGGGCCTCAGCCATGGCGCGATCAACGTCCAGGGCCACCACGGCGTTCAGCTTCGGATTGAACTTCTCGACACGCCCCAGTTGGGCTGTCAGCAGGGCCTCGCTTGAGATGTGGCCCCGGGCCAGTGCGGTCACCGCATCGGTCGCGGTGGCCCTCGAAAGGTCGATCATCGACGTCACTCCAGGTGGCGGTTCGAGCCCGGTTGCGCCGACCCGGACACCGGGCGGCCCGGGTTGGCTGATCGTCGCGATCTTACGGCGTCTTGTCTCCCCTCTTTTTTTGCGGCCAGGGTCGAGATCTCCGCTCTTCCCGGAAGGACGCTGCGTTCAGGAGGGGTCCGGTCCGAGGACCTTCCTCGCCGCGGAGAGCACCGCCGAGAGCGCGATGTCCCGGGTCAGACCCTGTTCACGTCGTAGGCGGGACCAGGCTTCGAAGCTGAGCAGGAGATCCAGGGCCTCCCGCCGCATCGGGTCAGCGCAGGCGGCGGGGAGCGCCTCCACCAGCATGTCCCGCAGGTTTGCAACCATCCGCGCATGGCCTCGCTCCAGAAAGGCCGAGCGGTGCCGGTGCATCCCGGAGGCATGCTTGTAGGGAAAGATCCGCTCGTACACGTCCGCCCGTCGCTCGGCGATCTCGGCCAGGCGCCCGGCCTCATCTCCCGACGCCAGGGGACGGGCGAGCAGGTCCGACAGCTCACCCTCGATGGCCCGAGCCATCTCCGCATAGAGGCTGTCCATATCCCGGAAGTGGCGGAAGACGGTCCGGAGCCCGACCTCGGCCCGGGCGGCGACCCTTTCGGCGCCCGGCGCCACCTCGCCCTCGCGCATCAGATCCAGCATGGCCGCGATGATGCGGTCGCGGCTGTCGAGCCCGCGGCGGCGGCGTCCGTCCGGTTCCAGGGTCTGGTGCGTCATGCGGCCAGAAGAGGCTCGCAGCCGGTTCCGTCAAGGGCGGCGTCCACCAGGGCCCGCTCCGCGGGGACAAGGGCGCCGTAGGCGTCCCGCAGCGACTTGAGGCACTTGGCCTGGTAGGGGAAGGGCTGCTGGGTCCAGGCCTGGCCGTCGACCTGGGCGCGGACCTCCGCGTCGCCCGCCGTCACCGCCCGGGCATTGGCCAGCATTACCGGCGCATAGACCCGGCCCACCTCGGCCAGGAGCGCCTTGAGGGTCGGCGGCGGGTCGGCCGGGTTCACCCAGTCGCTGTCCTCGGGCTCGACGCCCGACTGGTCCTCCATCATCCCGACCCAGGCGGTGACGCGGGGCGCCAGGGAGAGTGTCAGGGCCATGGGAGTCGGGTCGAACTCGGCGAGCTGGGTCAGTTGGCCGTAGGTCGCGAAGTCGCTGGCGCCGGGGCGTCTGCCCATCAGGTAGGGCAGGGCCCGCAAGTGATCCTCGAAGGCGGCCAGGAAGCGCCGGTAGCTGGCCTCGATGACCGGGCCGGTGACCTCATTGGAACCCACATAGCGCAGCCGGCCGATCTGCCGGTCCGCAAAGCCCCGGCCGCGCTCGGCCAGGACCTCGTCGGGAACCGCCATGCCTCTCCAGCACGGCAGGATGGCCGAGGCCTTGGCGATGTCGGCGTCATAAGCCCAGCGATAGTGGAACATGGCCTTTGTCAGCCACTCGTCGGCATAGTCCTCGAGCAATGCGTCCAGGAAGGCCAGGGACGGACGGGAAGGAACCAGGCTGCGCCCGGCGTGCTCCCGCTCGAAGCGTCGGATCAGGGGCGTGGAGTCGGTGACCGCCTCGAGGGCGCCGTCCGGTCCGGGGAGGTAGAAGGTCGGAAGGAGGGGCACCTTGGCCTGGGGCAGGCCGGCGATGGCGGGGTTGGAGACGATCAGGAAGCGATAGGGAATCCGGCGATAGCGCAGCACCGCCAGCATCTTGCGGGTGTAGGGCGATCCGGGGGCGCCTGAGAGGGCGACGGGTTCGGTCATTCTGGGCTCCTGGTCAGCGAAGGCGGTTGGAGTGGCGGATCTCTGTGGACCCCGCGGGCAGGCTGATCATGTCGCCGTCCCGGCCGACCCGCACGGGGCCGCCGTAGATCCTGCGGCTGTCGCCCAGGAAGGGCCCCTCCAGCGCCCGGAGGGGCAGGGGCGGGACGATGTGGGTCAACAGCAGGTAGCGGACCTTCGCGCGCTCTGCGAGGGCGGCGATCGCCTCCGGGTCTGCGTGATAGTCCGTGATATCGCCGAAAATCTTGACCAGGTTGGCCCGGCCGGCCCGCTCGGCTGCGGCCTTCTGGAGACCCACGAGCCTCAGGGAGAGAGCCTCGTGCACCAGGAGGTCCGCGCCCCTTGCGGCCTGCTCCACGCTGGCGGTGATGTCGGTGTCGCCGCTGATCACGGCCCGGCGTCCCTTGTACTCGACGATGTAACCCACTGCGGGGGAGGCCGGGGCGTGATCGACGGCGAAGGCCCGGATCTTCAGGTCAGGTTCGTCGATCAGGAGGACCGGCGCCTGGCCCTCCGCCACCGGGAAGGGGAGGGCCACTCCGCCAAAGCCAGAAGGCGGGACGACGGCTTCGCCGTGGTGGGCGATCCGGTATCCCCGATCGGGTCCATAGGCTGTCATCAGGCCGCCGACCACGGTCTCGACCCCCGACGGACCGTGGACCGGCGTCGGGGACTTCGTCCCTCCGCCCGCCCAACGCTGGAGCATCAGCTCGCCAAGGCCATCGATGTGGTCGGAATGGAAGTGGGTCAGGAAGACGCGCTCCACCCGCGCCGGGGGCATGCCCATGAGGGTCAGGTTCCTCACCGAGCCGGACCCGGCGTCGAAGACGAATAGCCGGTCCCCCGCCAGGACCGCGGTGCAGGGTCCCGCCCGGATAGGGTCGGGCATGGGCGAGCCAGAGCCGCACAGGGCCACGTGCAGGCCGTCCGGCAGTCCATCCGACGGCGTGGCGGCGAGGTTGCGATCCATGGTCCTGGCCATGACCCGGAGGGCGATCTCACCCCTCAGAAGCCAGGCCGCCGACAGGGCCAGGACGACCAGTCCCAGCAAGGCCAGGACAGTACGCTTCAACATTGCTCGCCCCCTTCGCGCCCGCCGGTGCTTGACCGACCCGGTTGGTAATGGCACGTCTATTGCCATTAGTTTCCCGCGAAGGCGGGGCTGTCAACTGCAACCGGGCGCGACGCCCCTGGGAGGCGCTGAATGAAGGTCCTGAGAACCCCGGAGTCGCGCTTTGAAGGCCTCGCCGACTGGCCCTTCGCCCCTCACTATGTCGACATCCGCGGCCCGGGCGACGTCGCCCTGCGCATGGCCTATGTCGACGATGGGCCTCGCGATGGCGCCCCTGTCCTGCTGATGCACGGCGAACCGTCCTGGTCCTATCTCTATCGCCACATCATCCCGCGTCTGGTTGCTCAGGGTCACAGGGTCCTGGCCCCAGACCTGATCGGCTTCGGCCGTTCGGACAAGCCGGCGGCGCGGGCCGACTACACCTATGAGCGACACGTGAACTGGACCGCCCAGTGGCTGAGAAAGCTCGACCTGGAGGGCGTGGTCATGTTCTGCCAGGACTGGGGAGGCCTGATCGGTCTGCGCCTCGTGGCCGCCTTCCCGGCCCGCTTCGCCGGGGTCATCGCCGGCAATACCGGCCTTCCCGTAGGCGGCGGCTCCAGCCCGGGCTTTGACGCCTGGCTGCACATGTCGCAGACGATCCCGGTCATGCCGATCGGCGGCATCCTCAACATGGGGACGACCCGTGAGCTCTCCGCCGACGAAATCGCCGCCTATGACGCGCCCTTCCCGGACGAGACCTACAAGGAAGGCGCCCGCCAGTTCCCCGCCCTGGTGCCGATCACGGCGGAGCATGGCTCGGTGGCCGAGAATCAGGCGGCCTGGAAGGTCCTTGAGATCTTCCAAAAGCCCTTCCTGACCGCCTTCAGCGACAATGATCCCGTGACCCGGGGCGGCGAGGCGGCCATCAAGACCCGCGTGCCCGGCGCGCGCAACGAGGCCCATGTCATCCTCCCCGGTGGGCATTTCCTGCAGGAAGACAGCCCCGCCGCCATCGCCGACCTGCTGGACGACATGGTCCGGCGCACCCGCTGAACCCGGAACGGAGCCCTGAAATGAAGGTCGAGAACGCCGTCTATCCGCCCCCCGAACAAGCCATGGCCTTCTTCTCCGCCGAGGAAGACGGACCCTTCGTCATGGTCAACCTGCTGAAGTTCAAGCCGAAGGCCGAGTACGAAGACGGCTCCAACAGCCACCTGACCGGCGCCGAGGCTTACGCCCTCTATGGAGAGGGTGTGGCGAAGCTGGTCCAGGCCCTGGGCGGGCGAATCCGTTACTCTGGCCAGGTCACGAGCCTGATGATCGGCGAGGTCGAGGACCTGTGGGACGCTGTGGCCCTGGCCGAATACCCCTCACTGGCCGCCTTCCGCGCCATGGCCATGTCCGAGGACATGGGCAGGATAGATCACCACCGGAAGGCCGGCCTGGCGGGACAGCTGAATATCCGCACCAAGGCCGGCGCCGGCTTCGAGTGATCAGAACTCGGGGTCGACCCAGTCGGGGAAGACATCCGGGAGGCTGGAGACGCGGTCGGTGAAGTTGGCCGGCCGCTTCTCGAAGAAGCTCTTCACGCCCTCCACCGCATCTTCGGAACCGCCACGGGCCATCAGGGCGCGGCTCTCGGCCCGGTGGGCCTCCATGGGGTGGCTGGCGCCCAGCATCCGCCAGCACAGCTGGCGGGTCAGGGCGCTGGAGACCGGCGCGGTGTGGTCGGCGTATTCGTGGGCCAGGGCCCGGGCGGCGTCCATCAGGGACTCCGGCGGATGCAGGCTGGAGACCAGCCCCTTCTCCAGCGCCTCGGACGCGGGGAAAACCCGGCCGGAATAGATCCAGTCCAGGGTGGCGGGCATGCCCACAAGGCGCGGGAGGAAGAAGGAGGAGGCGCCTTCCATGATGATGCCCCGCCGGTTGAACACCAGGCCGAAGCGGGCGTCCGTGGAGGCGATCCGGACGTCCATGGGCAGGATCATGGTCACGCCAACGCCGACGGCGGCGCCGTTGATGGCCCCGATCACGGGCTTCAGGCTGTCGAAGATCCGCAGGGTGACGAGGCCCGCCGTGTCACGCCGCACAGGCGTGTCCTTGTCCGGCTTGGCCGCACCGAAGGTCTGGCTGCCGCCGGAAAGGTCTGCGCCCGCGCAGAAGGCCCGGCCGGAGCCGGTCACGATCACCGCCCGGACGTCATCGTCGGCGTCGGTCAGGTCGAAGGCGGCCTGCAGGTCGTTGCACATCTGCAGGGTCCAGGCGTTCATCCGCTCGGGCCTGTGCAGGGTGATGGTCGCGATGTGGTCCTCGACCGAATAGAGGATCGTCTCGAAGCTGGGCATGGTTGAGTGGCCTTTCGGGATCAGGGGCGGAGGCGGGCGCGGACCGGCCCGCCGTCGATGCGGATCAGGGCGCCGTTGGTGAAGCTGGACGTCTCGCTGGCGAGCCAGAGGGCGGCGGGGACCATCTCCTTCGGCAGTCCGACCCGCATGCCGCCCTTGGTCCAGCCCGGATTGTCGTGGTCAGGGGGATCGGCCCAGTGTTCAGCCACGTCGGTGGCGAAGGGGCCCACGCAGATGGTGTTGACCCGCACGTTCGGGCTGTAGGCGGCGGCGAAGCCCGTGGTCAGGACGTTCAGCGCCGCCTTGGCGCCGGCGTAGGGGAGGGCGTAGGGCGAAGCCTCCAGGGAGGCGATGCTGGAGATGTTGATGATCGAGCCGCCGTCGCCCCGGTGCATCCTCGCTCCCACCAGGGCGGAGAGGCGGAATGGGCCCTTGAAGTTGACCCCGATCACCTTGTCGAAATTGTCCTCGGTCACCTTCTCCAGGGAGGGATAGAGGGGCGACATGCCCGCATTGTTGATGAGTACGTCGATCCGGCCAAAGCGCCGGTAGACCGCGTCGACCATGGGCTCGATCTCGTCCCAGTTGGCCACGTGGCAGCGGTGGGCGAAGGTCTCGACGCCCAGCTTCGCGAGTTCGGAGGCGGCTTCCTCACAGGCGGGCAGCTTGCGCGAGACAATGGCCAGGTTCGCCCCGGCCTCGGCGAAGGCCTGGGCCATGGCGCGCCCGAGGCCCCGGGATCCGCCTGTGATCAGCACCACCTTGCCGCGCAGGTTGAAGTCCATGCCGCCGCCCTCCCGTCTCTGTTCGCGGGAAGCAAGGCGGCAGGCGAGGCGACTGTCAATGCTGACCGGGCGTCACCCTGCCCCGGCCGGATTGACGCACATCCAGCGCGCCCGGTGGAAGTTCTCCACATTGTCGGTCCAGCCTGTGATCCGCGGGGAGATCAGGGCGCGGCTGACGTAGCGATACAGGGGTATTGTTCCTTCCTCGTCGAGCATCAGCTGCTCGGCCTCGGCCAGAATTCCGGCCCGCCGGGCTCCGTCGGCCTCGCGTTCGGCCTGGTCCAGCAGCGCATCGAAACGCGGATTTGAGTAGCTGGTATAGTTCTGTTGTCCCGTGTCCGAGCGGAAGAGGTCGAGGAAAGTCAAGGGATCGTTGAAGTCAGCGAACCACCCCATCATCCCGACCTGAAAATCCTTCTGGCGGTATGCCGCAAGTGCGATCTGGCCCTCGTTCTGGACCGTCGTGACCTTCACTCCCAATGCGCTCCAGTCTGCAGCCACAGCCTGGGACAAAAGCAGCCGTTCCGGCGAATTCGAGACCTTGAGTTCGACCTCGAGGGGATTGCCCGGGCCAAAGCCGGCCTCTGCAAGAAGCCGCCGGGCTTCAGCCTGACGGGCCTCGAACGGCATGTCCGCCCACCTCAGCCGTACGCCCTCTCCATGACCCGCAGTCGCGGGCGGCACAAAGCTGTAGGCCGGGGTCTCACCGGCCCGCAGCAGCTTTCCAGTGATGAAATCCCTGTCGACGCCCATGGACAGGGCGCGACGGACCCGGATGTCCTTGAAGGCGGGAACGTCCTGGGTGTTGAGGGCGATGTAGGCCGTGGCGAGCGCCGGATGCGTTCTCACATACTCTGGCAGAGTGTTGCGCAACCTCTGGACCCGGCTCGACTGGAAGTTGGTGTTGAGATCCAGTTCGCCCCGGGCGACGCGCCGCTCGGCCATGACGGAGTCGGGGGTCGGGAAGTAATCGATCTGGTCGATGCAGACTGAGCCAGGATCGAAGAAATTGGGGTTCCGGACCACGCGGATGTAGTCGCCAAGCCTCCATTCCACCAGCTTGTAGGCGCCATTGCCCACGAACAGGTCGGGCCGTGTCCAGGCTTCGCCATGGGCCTTTACGGCGTGGGCGGGGACGGGGAAGAAGGTGTTGTGCTTCAGCAGGGCGGGCAGATAGGGCGCGGGATGCTCGAGCTTCAGCTCCAGGGTCAGGTCGTCCAGGGCGCGCGCGCCCAACGACTCAGGCCCGGCCTTTCCCTCATTCACCGCCTGTCCGTTTCTGAGGAGGTACAGGAGGTAGGCATATCCGGACGCAGTGGCCGGGTCGAGCATGCGACGATAGGCGAAGACGAAGTCGTTGGCCGTCAGCGGACGTCCGTCCGACCACTTGGAGGGGCGCAGCCTGAAGGTCCAGGTGAGGCCGTCGGGCGAGGTGGTCCAGCTCTCGGCGAGCGCCGGGATCGGATCCGCCTCAGGGCTTTCGGTGAAGAGCCCGGTGTAAAGATCCCCGATGATCGCGAACTCGTCGATCATCGTCGCCTTTTGCGGATCCAGGGTGCCGGGCTCGGCGCTGTTGCCCCAGGCGACGCAGACTTTTCCCGGCGGGCAGGGCGGGCGGCTGACCTGGGGTTGGCAGGCCGCAACGGCGAGGGTGGAGGCCAGGATGAGGAGGACAGGAAGCTTCACGTTCAGATCCGGTGATTACTCGCGTCTCAGCGCCTCGATCGGATCGAGGCGCGCCGCGCGCCATGCAGGATAGGCGCCAAAGATCAGTCCGACCAGACTCGAGAATCCTAATGCGACGGGTATTGACCATGTCGGCAGGGCGAATGGCCAGTCGCCAATCGCGGCGATGCCGGCGGCTCCGAGCAGGCCGATGCCCAGACCGACAAGGCCGCCGACAAGCGAAAGGGCGACGGACTCGAGGGCGAACTGGGTCAGGACATCCCGGCGACGGGCCCCCAGCGCCATTCGCAGGCCGATTTCCCGGGTGCGCTCCGTGACCGCGACAAGCATGATGTTCATGATGCCTACCCCGCCCACGACCAGCGAGACGGCGGCGATAGCGGCGAGCAGCACGGTGAACGCTCCGATCGCGGCCCGGGACGCCTCCAGGATTGAGGCCAGGTTCTGGGTCTGGAAGTCGTCCTCCTCGCCCGGCTGGATCCGGTGCTCAGCGCGAAGCACCGAGTCGATCTCTTCCTGCACCAGGGTGAGTTCCTCTTCCGAGGCGGCCTTCACATAGATGGTCTGGACGCTGTCGGCCTTGATCCTGCGCCCGATGATGCGGGACCGGACAGTCTCGAGGGGCGCGAGGATGATGTCGTCCTGGTCGCGTCCGAAGCTCGACTGGCCCTTTGAACCCAGCACGCCCACCACTTCGAACGGTGTTCCCCGGATACGGATGCGCTTGCCGATGGGATCGGCCTCGCCCCAGAGTTGTGTCGCGACGGTCGGGCCGAGCACGGCGACCTTCCGTCCCTGGCGCGTCTCTCGGTCATCAAACATCCGCCCCGACTCGATGACGAGGTCGCGGGCCTCCAGGTAGGAGGGCGTCACGCCGACGACGGAGGTGTTCCAGTTGGCGCCTTCGGCGGTGACCTGGGCCATTCCGTTGACGGCGGGCGCCACGGCCGCGACGCCGTCGACCTGCCGGAGAATGGCTTCGGTGTCCGAGTCCGTGAGACTCTGGCTGGACCCTGCGCCGCCCATGACGCCTCCGCCGGATCGTGGCTGAACGGGTGTGACAATGATCAGGTTCGACCCCAGGCCCGTGATCGTATCCGTCACCCGTTTCTGAGCGCCCAGGCCGATGGACGTCATCATCACCACGGCGGCGACGCCGATCACCACCCCAAGCGAGGTCAGTCCTGAGCGAAGCGGATGGGCGATGATGGCCCCCGCCGCAAAGCGGATGATCTCGGAGGCTGGCGCCCTGCTCATGACCGGACGTCCTCGATGACCCGACCGTCCCGGAAGGCGATGCGCCGGCGCGCGGCGTCAGCGACCCCCCGGTCGTGGGTGACCAGGACAACCGTCAGGCCCTCGGTGTTCAGTTCCCTGAACAGGGACAGCACTTCAACGCCGGTCGCGCTGTCCAGCGCACCCGTAGGCTCGTCCGCAAGGAGCAGGTCCGGCTGATTGGCGAGGGCGCGGGCGATGGCCACTCTCTGCTGCTGCCCGCCCGACAGCTGGTTCGGCCTGTGCCCCATGCGCGAGCCGAGGCCGACGCGCTGCAGGAGCGCGGCGGCGCGCTCGCGTCGCAGGCCGGGCGACACGCCGCCATAGATCATCGGTAACTCGACATTCTGGAGAGCGGAGAGCCGGGGCAGGAGCTGGAAAGACTGGAAGACAAAGCCAATTCGACGGTTCCGGAAGTCCGCCAGCTGGTCATCGGAAAAGCCCCCGACATCCTCGCCCTCAAAACGATAGCGGCCCCGGCTGGGCCGATCCAGGCCACCCAGAATGTTCATCAGGGTCGATTTTCCTGAACCCGAGGGACCGACGATCGCGAGGCTTTCCCCGCGCGTGATCGTCAGGTCCACCGAGTCGAGGGCGGTCACCGTTTCCTCGCCCATGACATAGGTCTTGGAGAGGGCCTCGATCTCGATCATGGCCGGCGAGGTCATCGCCGGTCAGCCTCCGACGACGACGCGCATGCGAGGTCGAGGGCCCCCGCCGATGATCAGTTCATCGCCGGGCCTGAGGTCTCCCCGCACCTCGGTCATCGACCCGTCGCTGGGACCCACCCTGAGGACGACCGGCTGCGGTCCGTCAGCCGACAGTCTGTAGACCACGCCCGCGACCCGCCCCTCTGGGTCGGGGCCCATGTCGAAGGCAAGGGGGCGAAGGACGCCCAGGCGGGCCTTCTGACGGGCGTCGAGCTGGCCTTCGAGCTGGCTGAGGGCCCTGTCGACGGCGCCGGCGACGGCCTTGCGCCCCGCCTCGCGGTCTCCGGCCGAGGCGGCGGCTGTCGCCCGGGTCCGCAGGTCTGCCTGGATCTTCGTCCACGCCCGCCTCTGGTCAGGGTTCAGGCCCAGCTGGCTGACGACCTTCTGCACCGAAGCTGAACCCGGATACTCCGGTCCTGCATCCCTCCGGACCGGCGCGCCGGGCGGACCGCGCGGTGCGGCCTGGACCTCCGCGGGCGGCGACCACCGGAGCGCTGCGGCCGGGACCTTGAGCACTCCGTCCCGGCGCTGGAGGATGATGTCCGCGTTCGCCGTCATTCCCGGCATCAGGAGCTCTCCGGTGTTCTGGGCCTCCGCCATGACGGTGTAGGCAACGACATTCTGCTCGGTCACGGGCTGCTTGCGGACCTGGGTCACGACCCCCTCGAAGGCCTTGTCCGGAAAGGCGTCGACCGTAAAGCGGACGACCTGGCCCTCCCTGACGCCGCCGATGTCCGCCTCGTCCACCGAGATCTTGACCTGCACCCGGTCAAAATCCCTCGCGATCCTGAACAGGACCGGCGCCTGGAAGCTGGCGGCGACTGTCTGGCCCGGTTCAATGGCCCGGTGAACGACGACGCCGTCGATCGGCGAGACGATGCGTGTCCGCGCAAGGTCGACCTCGGTCGTCCTCAGGCTCGCCCGGCTCTGCTGCACCCGCGCCCGCGCCGCCTCGACAGCCGCCGCGCTTGTCCGGGCCTGAGCCTCCGCCGCCTCAAGGGCCGCCGGGGAGTAGAAGCCCTGGGCCGCCAGCGACTGTCGGCGCGACAACTCCTGTCTCGCCTGCTGCGCCTGCGCCTCGGCCTGGCGCACGGCGGCCTCGCCGGCGGCGACGTCCGCCTGCCCCAGCCGAAGACGCGACTGGAAGGTCTGGGGATCCAGTTCCGCCAGGACCTGCCCGGCCTTCACCCGGTCATTGAAGTCGACCATGATCCGCTGGATCTGCCCCGAGATCTGAGAACCGACCTCGACCGTCACGAGGGCTTCGATCACACCTGAAGCGGAAACCGTCTGGACGAGAGCGCCGGTCTCGACCGCGGCGGTCCGGTAGGGCGGCGCCTCGGGCTCCGACCTGCAGCTTCTGAAGCCTGCGCCGATGATCGCGAGGGCCAGGACTCCGCCCAGGAGGTAAAGGATGCGGCGGCGCCAGTTCGGTCGGTTGCCTGCAGGCATGGCGCTCAATCCCCCCTCGCTTCTCAGGGTCATATGGGCCTCAGCCCGAGGCGGGGGAAGGGACCGGCCCGGAAAGCAGGAGCTGTCGCTCTTCCCCGGTCAGCCGACGCCAGCGGCCCTCCGGGAGGCCCTCCAGCGACAGTGGCCCGATCCGTGTCCTCTGGAGGTCGATCACCCGCAGTCCGACCATTTCGCACATCCGCCGGATCTGACGGTTGCGGCCCTCGGTCAGGACAAAGCGAAGCCGGTCTTCACCCTTGCGGAAGACGCCCGCAGGCTTCAGGGGGCGACCGTCGAGGGAGAGACCGTGGCGAAGCCGGGCGATGACCCCCGGCGTCAGCCGACCCTCGACCCGCACCTCATAGGTCTTCTTCAGCCCGGAGTCCGGGGCGATGAGGGTCCGCGCGACCACGCCATCGGAGGTCAGCACCAGCAGGCCGCGCGATTCCCGGTCGAGTCGCCCGGCAGGGGGCAGGCTGAGGCCGTCCGGCGGCGGCGCCTCGCCGGCGGCGGCGCGCGCGGAGACGAGAAGGCTGCGGGCTTCGTCCTGACCGGGCGCGGGATGGGCGCTCACAAGGCCCGGCGGCTTGTTGACCAGGATCGTCAGCGGCGCTTCGGCCTCGCCGGATGCGTCGATCACCTTGAGGGTCTGCCCGGGCAGAATCTTGCGCCCGACATCGTCGACCCGCTCGCCGTCGATCCAGACCCGGCCGTCCGCGATCAACGATTCCGCTTCCCGCCGCGAGCACACTCCGCTGTGGGCCAGCCAGCGGTTCACCCGCTCCGGCGCCTCGCCGACATAGACTGAGGTCCAGGCCATGGGGTCGCCCCTGGTTTGCCCGGCCTCTCTGATCACAGCTGACGTGTGGAGGGAAGCGCGGTTGTGGGCTAGCCTGTCGTCCGCCCCGGCCCGGAAGGCGGTCAACGGATGTCCACCTGGATCGAGCGACAGATCGCAATGCCCGGACCCCTGCGGCTTCTGCACGGGGAGCGCACGACCCTCAGGGAGCTCGCGGCCGTCTACCTTGGCGCATTGGCCTTCACCCTGGGCCTTGTCATCGCCTTCGGAGAAGACGTGGCGGGGCTGGAGCCTCTGAGGCTGGGCCTCCTGGTCCTGGTCGCCCTCGACCTCGCCGGGGGCGCGGTCGCCAACCTTTGCGACGGGACGCGGGCCTACTGGAGGTCCCGGTCCAGGGGCCACCGGCTGGCCTTCCTGGCGGTCCATGCCGCCCACGCGGCGGCCATCGCCTTCATCTTTCCCGGTTCGGCTTCTGCGGCGCTGCTCGCCTGGGGCTGGGTGATGGGCGCTGGAGCCATCCTGGCCCTGTCGCCCCGGGCGTTCCGGGGCGACGCCACAGCGATGGCCCTGGCCCTGGCTGGGATGGTGACGGTCAGTCTTGCGCCCGGGCTGTCCCCGGCTGCGGGCCTGCTGCTCGGTGTCTATCTCATCAAGCTGGTCTTCAGTTTCGGCGGCGGTTCGACGACGCGGCCGTCCGGCGACCTCTGACGTCGCAGGTCAGGTCCGGGTCCCAAGGAAGAAGAACCGCGGCGTGTGGTCCTCGTCCGTCTGCTCCACCAGGGTCACCACCGAAAATCCCTCGGCTTCAAGCCAGCGCTCCCAGTCGGCGCGCGCGAAGACGCCGACATGGTGGGTCTCGCCCGCAGTGGTCACCTGGCCGGCTGCGTCCTTCAGGAGGAAGGCGTAGTGGACAGTCGTGGTCCCGTCCGCCGCCAGCTCGCCGCACCACTCCAGCGCCC
>NZ_JADCBG010000167.1 GCF_020253645.1 Phenylobacterium sp. | reverse complement strand
CGCCGGATGATGAGCTTCGTCGCCGGCGCCGAGATCCCCGAGGGCTATGCGGACTTCCTGGTCGATGAACTGAGCCTGGGAGAAACAAACACCAAGACGCCCGTCTGGGACTCGCCGCGCCTGAAGGCGGGCGCCGCCAAGATGCACGTGTTGGTGATCGGCGCCGGCATGTCGGGCCTGCTCACCGGCATCCGGCTCAGCCAGGCGGGGGTCAGCTACGAAATCGTCGACAAGAACGCCGACGTCGGCGGCACCTGGTTCGAGAACACCTATCCCGGCTGCCGGGTGGACTCCTCCAACCACATCTATTCCTACAGCTTCGAGCCCAACCACCACTGGCCCCAGCACTTCTCGACCCAGCCGGTCCTCCTCGACTATTTCCGCGGCGTGGCCGACCGCTACGACCTGCGCGGCAAGATCGCCTTCGAGACGGAGGTCGAGACCCTCGACTGGGATGAGCCCCGGGCCCTCTGGAAGGTCACGGTGCGGAACAAGTCCGGCGTTCGCCGGTTCATCGAGGCCAACGCCGTGGTCACGGCGGTGGGCCAGCTGAACCGGCCCCGCATGCCGGATATCAAGGGCCGCGACCGCTTCGCCGGCCCGGCCTTCCACTCTGCGAGATGGCGCCACGACGTGGACCTGACGGGCAAGCGCGTGGCGGTGATCGGCACAGGGGCCAGCGCCTACCAGTTCGTGCCGGAGATCGCCGGCAAGGTGGGCAGCCTGACCATCTTCCAGCGCACCCCGCCTTGGGGCTTCCCGGTGCCGCACTATCACGAGGACGTCCCCGACGGCATGAACTGGCTGATGGAGCACGTGCCCTACTATGACAAGTGGTACCGCTTCTGGATGTTCTGGATGGTGACCGACGGGCTCCTGCCCATGGTCGAGGCCGATCCGGGCTGGAACGGGCCGCCCACGGCGGTCTCGGCCGCCAACCTGGAGTTCCGCGAGATGATCGCGGGGGCGATCGCCGCCCAGGCGCCGAACCGCCCCGACCTGGTGGAGAAGGTCGTGCCGACCTATCCGGTGGGCGGCAAGCGCTCGCTCCTCGACAACGGCGTCTGGATGGCGGCCCTGCAGCGCGACAACGTCTCGCTGGTCACCGACGCGATCAGCGAGATCACCCAAACCGGGATCGTCACCGCCGACGGAACGGCCCGGGACTTCGACGTCATTATCTATGGCACCGGCTTCCACGCCTCGAAGTTCCTCGAGCCGATGAAGATCCGCGGACGGGGCGGCGCCGACCTGCATGCGACCTGGGACGGCGATCCGCGCGCCTACCTCGGCATGACCACGCCCGGTTTCCCGAACCTGTTCATGATCTACGGGCCGAACACCAACATCGTGGTCAACGGCTCCATCATCTTCTTCTCCGAGTGCAGCGTCCGATACATCGTCGGCTGCCTCAAGCTCCTCGCCGAGACCGGGGCCCGGTCCATGGAGCCGAAGCGCGAGGTGCACGACGCGTTCAACACCAGGGTGGACGCCGCCAACGCCCTGATGGCCTGGGGCGCGCCGCAGGTCTCCAGCTGGTACAAGAACGAGAAGGGCCGGGTGACCCAGAACTGGCCCTTCGCCCTGGTCGATTACTGGCGGGCCACCCTGGCGCCTGACCCGGGCGACTTCTTGATCGAGAAGGCGGCTGAACCGGTCGCCTGAGCCAGATCCCGTTTCGAGGAGAGTTTGCGTGAAGCTTCAGACGATCATCTGCTCGACCCGTCCCAACAGGGTCGGGCCCCACATCGCGCGCTGGTTCCAGGGGCTGGCCGAGGCCCATGGCGACTTCGAGGCGACCCTTGTCGACCTGGCGGACTTCAACCTGCCCATCTTCAACGAGCCCTGGCACCCGCGCCTGCGGAACTACCAGTTCGATTACACCAAGGCCTGGTCGGCCAGCGTGGAGGCGGCCGACGCCTATGTCTTCGTCATGCCCGAGTACAACTTCATGCCGCCGCCATCCTTCGTGAATGCGGTGGACTACCTTTACGCCGAGTGGAACGGCAAGCCGGCCGCCTTCGTCAGCTATGGCGGCCAGTCAGGCGGGGTCCGGGCCGTTCAGATGGCCAAGCAGATGCTGACCACCGTCAAGATCATGCCCCTGGTCGAGGGTGTGGCCATCCCGATGGTCGGCGAGCACCTCGATTCCGAAAAGGGGTTCATCCCCACCGACGCCCACAACCTGGCGGCCAAGGTTACCCTCGACGAACTGGCCCGCTGGAGCCGCGCCCTGAAGGACATGCGGGGGGGGCTGAGCCGCGCCGGGTCGTCACGCTGCGACAGGGGAGGGGAGTGGCGCGAATGACGGGGCTCGAACCCGCGACCTCCGGCGTGACAGGCCGGCGCTCTAACCAACTGAGCTACATCCGCACTCGATTGCGCATCCGCGCAAGGCGCGTCTGATAGGTCCGGGCCGGAATCGTGTCAACCGTCCTTGAGGTGTTAGCGGTGCGGTAGGGAATCTGCGTTGATCTGCAGCCGGCCCGGGATCGGGACTGAGCCTGCCCTCAGTGGCAAACCGAGGTTTGAACCCGGCGCAAGGCTGGTCTAGAAGGTCCCGCGACTCTGGCTGGGGAATCCATGGACGCCTTTCTTCTCGAGTACCTGCCGATCGTGATCTTCCTGGGGATTTCCTCGGCGATCGGGATCATCTTCATCCTGGCCTCGGCTGTCCTGGCGCCCAAGGCGCCGGACCCGGAGAAGCTTTCGACCTACGAGTGCGGGTTCAACGCCTTCGACGACGCCCGCATGAAGTTCGACGTCCGGTTCTATCTGGTGTCGATCCTCTTCATCATCTTCGACCTGGAAGTGGCCTTCCTCTTCCCTTGGGCGGTGTCGCTCATGAAGTTGCCGCATGACCAGGCGGTTTTCGCCTTCTGGTCGATGATGACCTTCCTCGGGGTCCTGACCGTCGGCTTCATCTACGAATGGAAGAAGGGGGCCCTGGAATGGGATTGATCGTTCCGGCCGGATCGGGCGCCCGGTCCACCGTCGAGGGCTATGACCCCAAGCTGCATGATCCCTATTTCGACGGGGTCTCTCAGCAGCTCGCCGACAAGGGGTTCGTCACGGCCGCCGCCGACGACCTCATCACCTGGGCCCGCACCGGCTCGCTGATGTGGATGACCTTTGGCCTCGCCTGCTGCGCCGTGGAGATGATGCAGGCCTCCATGCCGCGCTACGACCTGGAGCGCTACGGCTTCGCGCCGCGGGCCAGCCCGCGCCAGTCTGACGTGATGATCGTGGCGGGCACGCTCTGCAACAAGATGGCTCCGGCCCTGCGCAAGGTCTACGACCAGATGCCGGAGCCTCGCTACGTCATCTCCATGGGCTCCTGCGCCAATGGCGGCGGCTACTACTATTTCAGCTATTCCGTTGTCCGCGGTTGCGACCGCATCGTGCCGGTGGACATCTATATCCCGGGCTGTCCCCCCACCGCCGAGGCCCTGGTCTATGGCGTGCTCCAGCTGCAGAAGAAGATCCGCCGCACGGGGACCATCGAGCGATGAGCTGGCCCGTCGCAGAAGAGACCCTCGAGGCCCTGGGCGCCGAGATCGCTGCGGCGGCCGACGCCGGCGTGTCCGCCTCGACCGCCCATGGCGACCTCACCCTCGACGCTCCGGCCAGCCGGATCGTGGAGGTCCTGACCCTGCTGCGGGACCGTTTCGCTTTCCAGCAGCTCACCGACCTGACCGGTGTGGACCACCCGGACCGCGCCCAGCGCTTCGACGTCGTCTACCAGCTTCTCTCCTTCACGCGGAACCAGCGCATGCGGGTGCGTGTCCGGACAGACGAGGACACCGCCGTGCCCTCCGTCACCGGGGTCTATCCCTGCGCCAACTGGTTCGAGCGCGAGGCCTTCGACATGTACGGGGTCTTCTTCTCCGGACATCCGGACCTGCGCCGCATCCTCACGGACTATGGCTTCCACGGGCATCCGCTCCGCAAGGACTTCCCGATGAGCGGCTATGTCGAGCTGCGTTACGATGATGAACTCAAGCGCGTGGTCTACGAGCCTGTGAAGTCGGTCGAGTACCGGAACTGGGATTTCCTTTCGCCCTGGGAAGGCGCGCAGTACGTCCTGCCGGGCGACGAGAAGGGGGAGGCGCGCTGATGGCTGACGATCTCGCCGCGGGCCCCGCCCTCCCGGAAACTCCCGTTCGCAAGTTCAACATCAACTTCGGGCCCCAGCACCCGGCGGCGCACGGCGTTCTGCGCCTGGTTCTCGAGCTGGATGGCGAAGTGGTGGAGCGGGTCGATCCGCACATCGGCCTCCTGCACCGCGGCACCGAGAAGCTGATGGAGGCCAGGACCTACCTCCAGAACGTGCCCTACTTCGACCGCCTCGACTACGTGGCGCCGATGAACCAGGAGCACGCCTTCTGCCTGGCCATCGAGCGACTGGCTGGGATCGAAGTCCCCATTCGCGGCCAGCTGGTCCGGGTGCTCTTCTGTGAAATCGGCCGGATCCTGAACCACCTGCTGAACGTGACGACCCAGGCCTTGGACGTCGGCGCCCTGACGCCGCCGCTCTGGGGCTTCGAGGAGCGCGAGAAGCTGATGGTGTTCTACGAGCGGGCCTCCGGAGCCCGCCTGCACGCCAACTTCTTCCGCCCGGGCGGCGTCCATCAGGACCTGCCCGAGGCCCTCATCGACGACATCGAGGCCTGGGCCAAGGCCTTCCACAGGCCACTCGGCGACATCGACAAGCTGATCACCGGCAATCGCATCTTCAAGCAGCGCAACGTCGACATCGGCGTGGTCAGCCGCGAGCAGGCCATGGCCTGGGGCTTTTCGGGCGTGATGGTCCGTGGCTCCGGAATCGCCTGGGACCTTCGCCGCAGCCAGCCCTACGAGTGCTACAGCGAGCTCGACTTCGACATCCCGCTGGGGGTCAACGGGGACTGTTATGACCGCTATCTCTGCCGGATGCAGGAGATGCGTGAGAGCGTGAAGATCATGCTTCAGTGCATTGATCGCCTGCGCAAGACCCCTGGCCCGGTCCTGACCGAGGACAACAAGTTCGCCCCGCCCCGGCGCGGCGAGATGAAGCGGTCGATGGAAGCCCTGATCCATCACTTCAAGCTCTACACCGAGGGCGTGCACACGCCGGCGGGCGAGATCTACGCCGCCGTCGAGGCCCCCAAGGGCGAGTTTGGCGTCTTCCTCGTCAGCGACGGAAGCAACCGCCCCTACCGCTGCAAGATCCGGGCGCCGGGCTTCGCCCACCTGTCGGCCATGGATTGGCTCTGCCAGGGCCACATGCTGGCGGACGTTTCGGCCATCCTCGGCTCCCTCGATATCGTCTTCGGCGAGGTGGACCGGTGAGCGCGCCCGTCTGCATCACCCCCTTCGACGTCGTCGAGGCCCAGTTCGAGGCCTACAACGCCCAGGACCTGGACGCGCACTGCGCGGTCTTCTCCGACGACGTGGTGGTGGCGGACTTCAACGGCGCCGTCACCATCTCGGGGATCGCGGCCTACCGCGAAAAGTACCGACAGGTCTTCGCCGAATTCCCCCGGAACCGGGCCGAACTGCTGAACCGCATGGTGGTGGGCAATCGTGTGATCGACCACGAGCGCGTCTTCCGTTCGCCGGAGGCCGCCCCCTTCGAGGTCGCCGCCATCTATACCGTTTCGGACGCGCGGATCGTGCGCGTCGACTTCATCAAGTGAGGCCGGTCACGTGAGCGTTCGCAGGCTAGCCGCCAACCAGCCCGACAGCTTCGCCTTCAGCGCCGAGAGCCTGAAGCAGGTGAAGTGGTGGATCGCCAAGTTCCCCGAGGGCCGCCAGCAGTCCGCCGTCATCCCTCTGCTCTGGCTGGTCCAGAAGCAGCAGGGCTGGGTCTCCGAGCCCTCCATCCGCGTGGTCGCCGAGACCCTCGGCATGCCGGTGATCCGGGTCTACGAGGTCGCCACCTTCTACACCATGTTCATGCTGGAGCCGGTCGGCTCCCACGCCCTCGTGCAGGTTTGCGGGACCACGCCCTGCATGCTGCGGGGCGCCAACGACCTGAAGGCCGTCTGCCAGCGCCGGTTCGGCGACCGCGACCACCTTTCGGCTGATGGGAAGGTGACCTGGCAGGAAGTGGAGTGCCTTGGCGCGTGCTCGAACGCGCCCATGGCCGCGATCAATGATTATTACTACGAGGATCTGACGCCCGAGACCTTCGAGCAGGTCCTCGACGCCTTCATCGCTGGCAAGCCGCGGGCGCCCGGCTCGGTCATCGGCCGCCAGGGTTCGGCGCCGGAAGGGGGGCCTCAGGTCCTCTCCGACCTCGCCCTTTACGACGGCTCGGCGGCCAAGGCGCTGAAGTCCATTCCCAACGCCGAGCCGAAGAAGCCCGGCAAGGCGAAGGAGGCGGTGCAGTGATCGGACAGGGTTCGACCGCCGGCTCGCGCCGGATCGGTCTGGAGGCTTAGGGGCGCATCGTGGTCGGCATTCTCGAAGACAAGGACCGGATCTTCACCAACCTCTACGGGCTCCATGACTGGGGTCTGGAGGGGGCGAAGCAGCGCGGCGCCTGGAATGGCACGCGGCTGATTCTTGAGCAGAGCCCTGAGTGGGTCTGCGACCAGATCAAGACCTCGGGCCTGCGCGGCCGGGGCGGGGCCGGCTTCTCCACCGGGCTGAAGTGGACCTTCATGCCCAAGGCCGAGAGCGAGCGTCCGCATTACCTGGTGATCAACGCCGACGAGTCCGAGCCCGGAACCTGCAAGGATCGGGAGATCCTGCGCAACGATCCGCACCTCCTGATCGAGGGCGCCCTGATCGCCAGCTACGCCATCCGCGCCCACACCTGCTACATCTACATCCGCGGCGAGTACGTCCATGAGCGCGAGCGCCTGGAGGCCGCCATCAAGCAGGCCTACGAGGCCAGGCTGATCGGCAAGGGCAACGTCCACGGATGGGACTTCGACCTCTTCGTCACGCATGGCGGCGGCGCCTATATCTGCGGCGACGAGACGGCCCTGATGGAGAGCCTCGAGGGCAAGAAGGGCCAGCCGCGCCTGAAGCCGCCCTTCCCGGCGGGGGCCGGCATCTATGGCTGCCCGACCACCATCAACAATGTCGAGTCGATTGCGGTGGTGGGAACCATCCTGCGTCGCGGCGCCTCCTGGTTCGCGGGCTTCGGCCGGCCCAACAACACCGGCACCAAGCTGATGGCCATCTCCGGCCATGTGAACCGGCCCTGCGTGGTCGAGGAGACCATGTCCATCCCCCTCAGGCAGCTGCTCGAGGACCACTGCGGCGGTGTCCGCGGCGGCTGGGGCAACCTCAAGGCGGTGATCCCGGGCGGGTCCTCGGTGCGGATGATCCCGGCCCATGAGGCCGAGACGGCCCTGATGGACTTCGACTCCCTGTCGGCCCTCAAGTCGGGCCTGGGCACGGCGGCGGTCATCGTCATGGACCAGTCCACCGACATCGTCCGCGCCATCGCCCGGCTGTCCTACTTCTACAAGCACGAGAGCTGCGGGCAGTGCACGCCCTGCCGCGAGGGCACGGGCTGGATGTGGCGGGTCATGGAGCGCATGGCCACCGGCGAGGCGGAGATGAAGGAGATCGACATGCTCCTCGACGTCGCCAGCCAGATCGAGGGGCACACCATCTGTGGCCTCGGCGACGCCGCGGCCTGGCCGATCCAGGGCCTGTTCCGTCACTTCCGCCACGAGGTCGAGGAGCGGATCACCAACTACCGTGCGGGCAAGCCGCACGTGCAGGGCGCCTCCCTGCAGGCGGCGGAGTGAGCTGAGCCATGCCGAAAGCCAAGGTCAACGGCGTCGAGGTCGAGTTCGAGCCCGGCATGACGGTCCTTCAGGTGGCGGAGCTGGCGGGGGAGGAAATCCCGCGCTTCTGCTACCACGAGCGCCTGTCCATCGCGGGCAACTGCCGGATGTGCCTGGTCGAGGTGAAGCCCGGCCCGCCCAAACCCCAGGCCTCCTGCGCCCTGCCGGCCGCCGACAACCAGGAAATCTTCACCAATACGCCGATGGTGAAGAAGGCCCGCGAGGGGGTGATGGAGTTCCTCCTCATCAACCACCCTCTCGATTGCCCGATCTGCGACCAGGGCGGCGAGTGCGACCTCCAGGACCAGGCCATGGGCTATGGCCGCGACGACAGCCGCTTTGCGCTGAACAAGCGGGCCGTCGAGGAAAAGGCCATGGGTCCCCTGATCAACACGGTCATGACCCGGTGCATCCAGTGCACACGCTGCGTGCGCTTCATCACCGAGGTCGCCGGCGTTCCGGAGATTGGCCTCATCTCGCGCGGCGAAGATGTTGAAATCACGACCTATCTGGGCAGCGCCGTCACCTCCGAGCTATCGGGGAACGTCATCGACCTGTGCCCGGTTGGCGCCCTGACCTCCAAGCCCTACGCCTTCAACGCCCGCCCCTGGGAGCTGAAGAAGACCGAGACCGTCGACGTCATGGACGCCATGGGCGCGGCCATCCGCGTCGACAGCCGCGGTCCTGCGGTCCTGCGGGTGCTTCCGCGGATCAATGACGACGTCAACGAGGAGTGGATCTCCGACAAGACCCGCTTCGCTGTCGACGGCCTGTCTCGCCAGCGCCTGGACACCCCCTACATCCGCGAGAACGGCCGCCTGCGGCCCGCGACCTGGGCTGAGGCCCTGTCCCTGGCCGCTGACCGCCTGTCCGCCGCCGCGCCCGCCAGGATCGGCGCCATCGCCGGCGACCTGCAGGACGCCGAGTCCCTGAAGGCGACCCTCGACCTCTTCCGGGCCCTGGGCTCCGCCAACACCGACTGCCGCCAGGATGGCATGGCCCTGGGGACGGGGCCGCGGGAGTCCTGGCTGTTCAACGCCACCATCGCCGGGCTTGAAGAGGCCGACGCGATCCTCCTGGTGGGGACCAACCCCCGCTTCGAGGCGCCTGTCCTCAACGCCCGCCTGCGCCGCCGCTGGCTGGCCGGGGCGCTGGAGGTCGGCCTCATCGGCGTGGCCGCCGACCTGACCTATGACTTCGACCACCTCGGCGAGACCGCCTCCGCCCTGACCGCCCTGGCCAAGGCCCGGACCGGCTTCGCCAAGGTGCTGAAGTCCGCCAAGGCTCCGGCCCTGATCATCGGCGCGGGCGCCCTGTCCGGCCCGCACGGCGCGGCCGTCGCCTACGCCGCCGCTCAGGTCGCCAAGGCGTTCGGCATGAGCTGGAACTTACTCCACACCGCCGCCTCCCGGGTCGGCGGACTCGACATGGGCTTCATCCCCGGAGAGGGCGGCCTCGACGCCCGGGCCATGACGGCCAAGGGCGCCCTCGACGTCCTCTTCCTGCTGGGCGCCGACGAGATCGATCTGTCGGCGTCGGACGCCTTCCGCATCTATCTCGGCTCGCACGGCGACGCCGGCGCCCACGCGGCGGACCTGATCCTGCCCGGCGCGGCCTACACCGAGAAGGACGGCCTCTACGTCAACCTGGAGGGCCGGGTGCAGATGGGTCAGAGGGCGGTCTTCCCCAAGGGCGAGGCCCGGGGGGACTGGACCATCCTGCGCGCCCTGTCCGAGCGCCTCGGCAAGACCCTGCCATATGACAGCCTCGACCAGCTCCGGACCCGGCTCTTCGCCGACCATCCCACCTTCGGCCAGATCGACTGGGCGCCCAAGGGGCAGGCGGATCTTTCGGCCATCGGCGCGGCCGGCGAGGTCGGTGACGCACCTCTCGCCAGCGCGGTGAGGGCCTTCCATCTCACCAACCCGGTCGCGCGCGCCAGCGTGACCATGGCCGAGTGCGCCGCCCTGGCGGCGGGCCCGGCGAAACTGGCGGCGGAGTAGGGCATGGACGCGGCGCAATCCTTCTGGGCCACGCCGGGCGGCTGGACCCTGATCACCGTCCTGCAGATCCTGGCCGTGCTGGGCTGGCTGCTGATGTCGCTCGCCTTCTTCATGTACGGCGACCGCAAGATCTGGGCCGGCGTCCAGATGCGGAAGGGGCCTAACGTCGTGGGGCCCTTCGGCCTGCTCCAGTCCTTCGCCGACCTGATCAAGTTCATCCTGAAGGAGATCGTCGTCCCCGACGGGGCCGACAAGTTCGTCTTCCTCCTGGCCCCGGTCCTGACCTTCGCCCTCGCCCTGGTGGGCTGGGCGGTCATCCCCCTGGCCCCCGGCTGGGTGGTGTCGGACATCAATGTCGGAGTGCTTTACCTCTTCGCCATCTCCTCCCTGGGCGTCTACGGCATCATCATGGGCGGCTGGGCGTCGAACTCGAAGTATCCCTTCCTGGGCAGCCTCCGGTCTGCGGCGCAGATGGTCTCCTACGAAGTCTCGATCGGCTTCGTGATCATCACGGTCATCCTTTTGGCGGGGACCATGAACCTCACGGAGATCGTCCAGAAGCAGGGCGGCGGCTTCTGGAACTGGAATGTCTTCGGCGGCGGACTGCACAACCTGCCCATCGCCCTCGTCATGATCCCCATGTCGGTGATCTTCTTCATCTCGGCCCTGGCCGAGACCAACCGCCCCCCCTTCGACCTGCCCGAGGCGGAGTCCGAGCTCGTGGCGGGCTACCAGGTGGAGTACTCCTCCTCGCCCTTCCTGCTCTTCATGATCGGCGAACTGGCCAACATCGTCCTGATGTGCGCCATGATCTCCATCCTCTTCTTCGGCGGGTGGCAGGCGCCCGTGGACCTGCCCTTCGTGGCGCATTGGTCGCCGACGGCGCAGAGCTTCTACGGCTTCATGTGGCTCTTCCTGAAGATCATCTTCTTCTTCTTCCTGTTCGCCATGGTGAAGGCCATCGTGCCCCGCTACCGCTACGACCAGCTGATGCGGCTGGGGTGGAAGGTCTTCCTGCCGATCTCTCTGGTCGCCGTGGCCCTCGTCGCCGGCTGGCGCGTTCTGGGGCATCCGGGCGCATGAGGCGGGCGACGCTTCCCCTCCTGGGTCTGGCGGGCCTGCTCATCGCGGGCTGCGCTTCCACGAGCACGCCCGATGGGGACGTGGCGACCTACGACTCCCTGCGTCTGCTGCGCGGACAGTGCATAGCTCGGGGCATGGAGCTGGTCCTGAAACCGGGCGGCAACGAACGGCGTCTGTCCGGTTATGAGTGCAAGGGAAGGTAGGACAGCATGCTGAAGCGCATTTCCCAGGTGGTCCGGGGCGCGGCCCTCTCCGACTTCATCGGGGCCTTCGGCATGGCCATGGTCTACATGGTCCGGCCCAAGGCTACGGTGATCTATCCCTACGAGCGTGGTCCCCAGTCCCCGCGGTTCCGCGGCGAGCACGCCCTGCGGCGCTATCCCAGCGGCGAGGAGCGCTGCATCGCCTGCAAGCTCTGCGAGGCCATCTGCCCGGCCCAGGCCATCACCATCGAGGCCGAACCGCGCGAGGACGGCAGCCGCCGGACGACCCGCTACGACATTGACATGGTCAAGTGCATCTATTGCGGCCTGTGCCAGGAGGCCTGCCCGGTGGACGCCATTGTCGAGGGGCCGAACATCGAATTCGCGGTCGAGACCCGCGAGGAGCTTTACTACGACAAGGAACGCCTGCTCGCGAACGGTGACCGTTGGGAGCGGGTCCTTGCCAAGAATCTGGAACTGGACGCGCCCTACCGGTAGATCCGGGCGGCGATTCCGAACGCACTGAAACCCCGCCGGTCCCTTTGGGTCGCGGCGGTCCAAGAAGAGGGGCTGAACCCGG